>JBBRMW010000012.1:0-42835 GCA_038230635.1 Aggregatilineales bacterium
GCTTCTCGAGCCGCCGCTCACCAAAAATCGCAACCCCCCATTTCGCCGTGCTATACTGTGCTGTAACCATAGGGGGGATTCATTTTCTATGTCCCGGATCGTAATTGTTGAAGACGAAAACACATTAGGCGAGACGCTGGCCGAAAACCTACGCGAAGAAGGTCACGAGGTACAGGTGAGTGGTGACGGCGAAAACGGCTTGGCGCTGGTGCGTGCGCTGCTGCCCGAACTGGTTGTGCTTGATATTATGCTGCCCAATTTGGATGGCTTGAGCGTCTGCCGCCTGATCCGACGCGACACCAATACGGCCCATATCCCGATCATTATGCTCACCGCACGTGGTGCCGAAGTCGATAAGATCGTCGGGCTAGAGAGCGGCGCGGACGATTATATCGTCAAACCGTTCGGCCTGGGTGAATTTTTGGCGCGCGTGCGGGCAGTCTTGCGGCGCGCACCGGGACGACCGGGCGGCCAGGACGAGCTGATCGCCAGCGATCTGCGCATCGATCTGACGGGGCGGAAGGTCTTTCACCATGAGGACGAATTACGCTTGAGCCATAAAGAGTTCGATCTCCTGTCCGAACTCATGCGGAATCGCGGCGCGGTCTTGTCGCGCGATCTGATCTTGACCAAAGTCTGGGGCTACGACTATTTTGGTGACAAGCGCACCGTCGATGTGCATATCCGCTGGCTACGCGAAAAGATCGAAGACGATCCTTCCACCCCGCAGCGGATTGTGACGGTGCGCGGCGTGGGTTATCGGTTCGAGGGCTAGGCGGTTGAATGGAACGGACGCCGCAGGCCGTCGTCCGTTTTGGGATATTACGGCAGCAATCAAGGTGTACTGATGGACTTGACGACGTTGGCCGTATTCGGTTTGCTGATCGCGCTCGTCGCAGCCATATTTACGCTTAATCGGCAGCGAAACAGCCTCGTTGCCTATCAGTTGTGGGTCACTTCCGTTCAACATAGCACTGATGAATCGGCGGACACCATGAAAAAACTTAAGAAACGCATCGGTGATCTGGCGAATATTAGTTTCGATGCCCTCCTCGTGGTCGATGATCAGCGCTTTGTGACGTTCCTAAACGAGGCCGCCCGCGAGCTTTTCAACGGCGCGCAGCACGGTCAAACGCTAATGACTGTCACGCGCGCGCACCAACTGGATGGCCTCGCCCAGAAAGCGGGCATATCCAGCGACGTGTTAAATGATCAAATCGAGATCGATGGCCGTGCATTCAAAGTGCGTGCCGCCCGTCTCGAAGAAAACGCGATTGCGCTGGTGCTGCAAGATGTGACCGAACTGCTGCGCCTGACGCGCGCCCGCCGCGATATGGTGGCGAACATTTCGCATGAACTGCGCACACCCATCAGCACCATCCGGCTGCTGGTCGATACGCTCAGCAGTGGTTTGGGACGCAACCCGGAACGCGACCTCAAAAACCTGACGAAGATCGCCGCTGAAACCGATAGCCTACAATATCTGGCGCAAGAACTGCATGATTTATCCATGATCGAGTCGGGCAAAGCGATCATGCGCATGATTGAGCTGCCCTTCAACAGTATCGCGCGCGACGCCACTGACCGTCTGGCCGCCCAACTCGAAAAGCGCAAACTGACCCTGCGAAATATGATCGAGGATGATATTCGCGTTCTGGCCGATCCCGATCAGACGCGGCGCGTGCTGATGAACGTGATCGGCAATGCGCTCAAATTTACGCCTTCTGGCGGCACAATCACCGTCAGCGCCAACTCCAAAGGCGGCATGGTCACGATCCGCATCGCCGACGACGGGCCAGGTATCCCACCGGGCGAACGCACGCGCGTTTTCGAACGCTTCTATCAGGTCGATAGTGCGCGCACCAGCGGACCGCAAGGCGGCGGTTCTGGCTTGGGGTTGTCGATTGGAAAGCATATCATCGAAGCACAGGGCGGTCACATCTGGGCAGAAGGCGTCGAGCCACATGGCACTTGCATCTGTTTCACCTTGCCACTGGCGACTGCCGAAGCGGAGACTTCGCGCTAATGCGCCGTCCCGGACGGACACGGCAAGCCGTCGTCCTTACGAAAACCACTCTGTGCTTTCTTGCACAATAGGCCATCAATCGCTAGGATCGCAGCGTTTCTGATCGGATTGACTAAAGGAGGATACTTCCATGTGTAAGCTGAAATTCGTGATCCCCACCGCGATTTTGGCGGTCGTCGCGCTGCTCGTGATCTCCAATCGGGCGCTCGCACATGAAGATCGGCCCGTCGGAACGTATAATCTGCACGTCGGCTGGCACGTCGAACCCGCGCTCGTCGGTCAATTGAACGCCGTCGAACTGACCGTGACCACCGCGAGCGATCAAAAACCCGTCGCCGATGTCGAGAAAACCCTGACCGTCACCGTTTCGACGGCAGGCAAAACCAGCGATCCGCTCAATTTCGAGGCATCCGATGAAACGTCGGGGCAATATACCGCGACTCTGATTCCCACCCGCACCGGCGATTATCAGTTCCATTTTGTCGGCACGATCGGCGGCACCAAAGTCGATGAGATGTTCGACTCGGCGAAGGGCAAATTCGTGGCGGTCGATCCGGTCAACGATCTGCAATTCCCGGACAAAGTACCTTCCAATACCGATCTGCAAAAAGAGATTGACGATCTGCGCGCGCAGTTGGCCGCGCTCAAGGGTAGCACGCCGCCCGCGACCGCCAGTCACTGAGCAGATAGAGCTATTACGTGCGCGGTCGTAACCGTAAGCTAGTGGCAATTTTCGTCAATATCATTGTTGTGGTGTTGATCGCCGTCGTGACACGCGCCCTGATCGGTTTCCTGGTGAGCCAGCCGTTCAACGTCACTGTGACGCCGATTCTAGCGGGTGAAGGATCGGCCATCGCCGGAAACATCGTGATCAGCGATGCCTATGTATGGGCGACCGCGCTCAACCTGGATGCGACGGCCACGCCCGATCCGATGGCGGGCATGGCTGGGATGCCTGCGTCGAACAGCATCCATCCGAGCAGCATCTACCTGACGATTCATAACACGAGTACGCAGCCCGATACCTTGATCGGCATGAGTGCGGCTGCCGTCGGCTCAGTCATGCTGCATCAGACGACCGTCACTAATAACATCGCGCAGATGCAAATGATTTCGCAGCTCGACATTCCGGCGGGCGGAGTCGTCAGATTCGCGCCTGGCGGCCTACACCTGATGCTCGATGATTTGAAACACGATCTGGTGGCCGGGAGCACGATCACGCTGACGCTGAAGTTCGCGTCCGGGGCGATCGTGACCGTGGCCGTACCCGTGCGCAGCCCATGAATGCCAGCACGCGCTCTAAAATCGCGCCTCCAACCTTGAATGCACCCACTGCTGTGCTTCCGGGCTTGCAATCTCAAACGTGCAGGTATAATCCTCGGAACGGAAACACGCCCACGACCGCCGGTAGAAGGAGATGAGCTGCGCGGGTTTGTTCATAAGTTCGCAGGGGTGCGCCGTCCACGATGATTCGTCAGAGAATTGGGAAAGTAGAGTAAAACGATATGCGAGGATTGATCCTCAGCGGTGGCAAAGGGACGCGGCTCAGACCGCTGACCTACACGCGCGCCAAACAGTTAATGCCAGTCGCCAATAAGCCAGTGTTGTTTCGCGTGATCGAGGCGATCCGCGATGCGGGCATCGATCAGATCGGGATCGTGATCGGCGATACCGGGCGCGAGATTCGGGAGGCGGCGGGCACGGGTGAACGCTTCGGCGTGCAGATCACGTATATCCCGCAGACGGAGCCGCTCGGTTTGGCGCACGCCCTCAAGATTTCGCAGGACTTTTTGGGCGATGAGCGTTTCGTGATGTTCCTCGGCGACAATGTGCTGCAAGGCGGCATCAGTCCATTGATTGCAGAGTTCGCCGACCACCACGAGTGGAACAGTCAAATCGTGCTCAAGCGCGTCCAGAATCCGCAGCAGTTTGGCGTGGCGACGCTGCACAGCGACGGCCAGATCAAGCAACTGGTCGAGAAGCCACAAATCCCGGAGTCAGATTTGGCGTTGGTGGGCGTCTATATGTTCGACAAACATATTTTTGAAGCCGTCCATGCGATCACGCCTTCCAGACGCGGCGAACTAGAGATCACCGACGCAATCCAGTGGATGGTCGATCACGACTATCGCGTCTTTCCGCATATCCATGAGGGTTGGTGGATCGATACCGGGAAGCCGAGCGATATGCTGCTTGCCAACAGCTTGGTGCTCGAAGAACTGACGCCTGCCATTCACGGCACGGTCGATGAGCGGTCACAGGTCAACTTCCGCGTCACGATCGAGCCGGGAGCGGAGATCATCAACAGTGTGATTCGCGGACCGGCGATCATCGGCGAGCGGGCCCGCATCATTGATAGCTATGTTGGGCCGTTCACCAGCATTTACCACGATGTGACGATCGAGCGTTGCGAAATCGAAAACAGCATCGTGCTCGAAAGCAGCATCTTGCGCGACATCGACGTGCGTATCCAAGATAGCCTGATCGGGCGCGATGTCGAGGTGACACGCGGGCCACTCAAGCCGAAGGCGCTCAAGTTGACACTCGGCGATCACAGCAAGGTCGGTTTGGTGTAGGCTTTTCACTTCGAAGCCCGATCCCTCTTGCGCGCGAATGGCGGAGAGTCTACTTTGTACATTTTCAGTCCACTGATGCTCATGACGAGTGACTTCAAACGTGCCATCTTGAAGAACAACCAAATTCTGGCAAGGTTTCGTGCAAAAAACCAAAGTGGCCTATAATGGGTTCGTATTCGGATAATCGGTGCGGCGATCATTTCACAGGCTCAATTGAGGGGACGAGGCGAGCGATGCGCAAAATAATCGTGTTTTTTATGGCCGCTATGCTGGTCAGTCTGCTGTTGGTAGATGCCGCTCCGAGTCGTGCGGCGGGCAGCTATATGGTTCGGACAGGCGATACGTTATTCAGCATTGCGGCGCGCTTCAACGTCAGCATCAGCGAACTGGCGACGATCAATCGCGTGTACGATGTCAACGCGATCTATGTCGGCCAAATCCTGCTCTTGCCGAATGCGCTGCCGCCCGGCTATTACACGACTTATCCCATTTATACGCCGCCACCCGTCTATACGATTCCACCGCCGCCCACCGCCCGCTATGTGTGGTACACCGTGCGCGCGGGCGACTTTCTGGCCGCGATCGCTGTCCATTATGGCGTCACGTCTGCCGCGATTTTGGCCGTGAACACGATTCCGGACCCGAACATTCTGTACATTGGGCAGACGATTGTGATTCCATTTTCGCCGATGAGCGCGCCGCCGCCGATCAACCACTATTTCGGCAACTTATATACGGTGCAGCCGGGCGATACCTTGTATGCGATTGGGGCGCGCTTCAACCGCGACATATACAATATTGCGCGCGTCAATGGGTTGCTCGACCTGAACGCGATCTATGCGGGGACAGTGCTGCTGATTCCGTAATCTCGCGGATAACGACGGACGCAGCTTACCGCGTCCGTCTCGTTGGAATATTTACGTCGATGGGGTTGCCAGCGCCGCACGGATATGCTCCGCCATCGCCCGGGCACGAACGGGTGCATCGCCCACATAGTGGGAGGCGTCCATCAGCGCGCGGATGCGATCACCAGGAAGATAGCTGGTCAGGATGTTATCCGCACACAGATCATCGATCAGTGGGTTGGGCGCACCATCATTGACGGCGGCCCAGGCGGTCATGCTGTAGTTGCGCAGCAGTTCGTGGATATATTGGCGATCGGCCCCAGCTTTGGCCGCTTCCATCATGACACGCTCAGTCGCCGCGAAGGTGCCAAAACGCTGCAAGTTGCGCTCGACGGCGTGTTTATCGATGCGCAGCCCTTTGAGCAGCCGCTCGGCCACGATCAACATTTCGTCGGAGGCCAGGAAGATCAGCGGGAAAAGCTCACGGCGATTTGCTGAATCATCGAGCGTGCGTTCGAGCATCGATTGGCTGGCATTTTCCCAGGCAACCTGCGACATAGCGCTCACCAGCCGACCCAGGCTGTCGATCTTTTCGGAATTGATCGGGTTGCGTTTGAAGGGCATCGCCGACGAGCCAACTTGCCGCGCCCCGAATGGCTCCGCCCATTCGCCGATGGCGGGCGATTGCAGCAGCCGCAGATCGAGCGCGAATTTATACAGGCTGCTCGCCAGCGACGCCATTACCGAGGTGATCGCCATATCTTGTTTGCGTGGGTAGGTCTGCCCGCTGACCGGATAGGCGCCCAGTCCAATCGCGGTCATGATCCGGGATTCGAGTTCGACGGCGGTGAGCGGCGTATCCTGGAGCAACTGCATATATGAGGCCGATGTGCCCACCGCGCCCTTGATACCTTTGCCGCGAATCGCGCGCCGCACCCGGCGGATGTCTTCGAGATCGGACAGCAAATCCTGACCGTAGAGCGCCAAACGATAGCCGATCGTGGTCGGTTCGGCGGGCTGCAAATGGGTGTACGCCACACAAGGCCGATCAGCATAGTCGGCGATGTGATCGGCCAGAATTTTGAGCAGATCGCGCAATGTGTGTTCGATCAGCAGCATTGATTCGCGCAGGCGCAGGGCATCGGCATTATCTTCGATATCCATGCTCGTCGCGCCGAGGTGAATCACGCCGCCGCCAATCCGACACTGTGAAGCATAGGTCTTGATCTCGGCCATCAGGTCATGTTGCAGTTCACTTTCAAAGGTGAGCGCCGCCGGGACATCGATCTCGTCTTGATGGGCGCGCAAATCGGCAAGCTGCGCCTCTGTAACCAGCCCAGCGGCCATTTCTGCCCCGGCCAGGGCCACCCACATCTGACGCCACAAGCGCCGCTTGTGGACTTCGCTCCATAGCTGACGCATCGCTTCGGAACCGTAACGCCAACTGAAAGGCGACAAGAATGTGTCATAGCTGTATTGCGCTTGTTCGGGCACAGGTTTTCCTATTCTTTCTGGAAGATTCAACGCGTTTATTCGGACTGTTTGTTGGTGGTCGCCAACAGCAGCCGCATCACTTCGCCCATGAACTGATTCAGGCCGCTGGCGAAGGCATTCACATAATCCTGGGCGATCTGCTCGGCCAGCGAATCACCCCCTTTCAAACGCAAGAGCGGCGCGACATGCGGGCGGAAATCACGTAGCGAAATGTGCATGACGCTGCTCGAATCCGTCATGATCGCCCAGGCCAACGTCTTTTTGTCGTTGTCGTCTTTGGCCGTATTGAAGCGTTGCAGCGACGAATCCGCCGCCACACGCCCCACATTGCTGAAAACTTCCTGGCCTTTGACAATATCGTTGACCGAATCGATGCGTTCGGGGACGCTGTTGAGCAAACGTCGGACGTTGTTAGGCATCCCGCCGAGCAGCTTGATGGTCGAGGTGCTGACGCTCTCGCCCTGAAGGGTCATCGTCTTGTAGACCGAGAACACATCTTCGAAGGCCACCACCGTCGCCAGATAGTCCGCGCGCGCGCGAGAGAAAGTGCCCCAGGCCACTCGTGAACGCAACGGCCCCGCCCGATGATAGGCCTGCAGCGCGTCGAGCGCAGTCCGATGTAGCGTCAGGATGGCGGGCAGCGGATTGCGAAAAGTGGTCGGGAAGACACGCTCGCGGGGATCGACGCGGGCGGCGTCCATCGGAATTAGCAGCGAAGGATTAAGCTGCTGCGCCAGCTCGATCGATGTGCGTGCCAGCGCGACGGCGCGCCGCCCCTTATCGTCGCCACTGATTTCGAAGGCGTTCAGCGCCGCATTCAAGGCCGACGATGGCACGTATAACTGCCCGAACAGCGATCGAAACAAGATCAAAATATCGTTAACGGAGAGCTTCATGGTGGTGTTGCGCTGCCGCAACAAACGGCGCATCTTCTGGACGTGCTCCAGGTGTGCCAGTGTGGCTTCCGCGCTCACCGACGATGGAATCTGCTTTTCACGTGCGATCCGCTTGAGGTCGGACGACGCGCTCAGGTTGAGGGCGCGGATCGGCACGCTGGCATAGGTGGCGTCCGGTATTTCCGCCAAGTGGCGTGCCTCGTGGATGGCGCGCGCCGTGATGATCTCGGCAACAGCCAGCCCCCAGGTGCCATCGAAGAAAATGTGCGACAGATCGAACACCATACTCTGGCCGGTGCGAAAGATGGTGATCGCATGATCGCCGATGCCGCGCCGACCCGCCCGAATCTGCGCGAGTGGCTTGGTGGCATCCGCCCGATCCCAATTGATCAGGATCGGCGCGTTGCGCAACGCCGCCAGATCGCCCTTGACCTCTTCGTCCAGCAGGCGGCGCAGGGCGGGCTGATCGGTACGATGCGCCGTCGCCAACAACCGATCGAGTTCGGCGGCGGGCGTTTCACGGCGCGGGCGCAAAATCGCGTAGGCCAGTTGGCGCGCATCCTCGACGACCAATGGAAAGCCACCCCGAAACGCGGAGATCGCGTAATAGCGGTTATCCGCAATCACGCCCAAAGCCAGATTCGCGGGTGTGATGGGCGTGCGGACATCGCTGAAATCTTCGGGTGTTAAGATGGCATGAATGGTCATCTGGCGCAGATAGGCGGCCAAATCACTGGCGCGTTTGGCGTGCGCGGCGGGTGCTTCCCAACCCTCTTCGACACGACGGCGGATTCGGCGATCGAGGCGATCGAGCGCGGCACGATAGAACGCCTCGAAGCGCGCTCGCCGATAATCGGGATAGTCGTCTGCAACATGAACGGGCACGTGAAAGGGGCGCACCACCACCCATTGGGCGTATAAGGCGTCGTCGCCCGTCACCGTCGCAAAATGACGAATCTGGACATGTTCACGCCACTCGTTTTCGAGCAGTGCATCATAACGATGGAGCAGCCAAGCACTCGCGGCCAGCCAACTCGCCAGTTCCTCGGCGGCATCGGGGCGGAGGGCGTCGTTGGCGAGCGCGGTCTGAAAGCCATTCGTCTCGCAGGCGTGGCGTCCTGAGTCTTCGCGCAGGCCGAACTCGACATAAAATTGCCATGTCCCGTTCGGGAACGATTGGTCGGGGTCTTTGCCCGCCAGTTTTAGAATTTTCTGATAAGCGGTGAGGACCGCCGTCGGCCCCGCGAAAAATGTCTGAAACGCCACCTTGTCGAGGATCGTCTGCATCCCTTGCATCAGCAGCGACAGGTTGCGGCGATTGTCGTTTTCCGAGACGATGCGCCCGGGCGCACGCATCAGGCCAGCCGCCACCATGCTCGGCACATTGCCCGCCGGGATGGCCCGCGCGATTTCATCGACCAGTTCGTTGCGCTCCGGCAGCGACAATTGCGACAATTCAGCGCGTTCGGTGCTGTCCATCACCTGCTGAAGGCTGATCGCGGTATATTCGTGTGCCTGATCGTAGTCGTTCAATCGCGCCGCCAAACTTTCAGTGAGATCGCAGTGTTTCGTCCAAAAAGTATACACCAGTTTGCGGATGACACCTGTTTTCTAACCAAGCCTGTCCGCGCGAAGCGTAAACATTTGTTATGCTTGAGGGGCGGCGTTTCATGGTATATTCAGACTGGAGTTCTACTGATTTTGTGTGGAATGAGGGTTAGCTATGTCGCGCGTGCTGTACATCGAGGATAATCACGACAATCGCGTTTTGATCCGGCGCGTTTTGCAGGCGGAAGGCATCGAGTTGATCGAAGCGGAAACCGCAGCGGATGGCATCCGCTTGGCCGAGTCGATTCTGCCCGATCTGATCCTGATGGACATCAACATGCCCACGATGGACGGCCTGACCGCGACGGCCAACATCCGCAAGAATGAAATGCTGCGCGGCATCCCGGTGGTGGCGCTGACGGCCAACGTGATGAAAGGCGATCGGGAAAAAGCGATCGGTGCGGGCTGCGACGGCTATATCCAGAAGCCGATCGATGTGGATCGCTTCCCGGACGAGGTACGGCGGTTTATCAGCGATAGCAAAAGTGCCTGACCTCTCATGAAAAGAACTTCACCCCCAGCTCCCTCGCCGTAATATAGCGAGGGGTGTTAAGTCGCAAAGTTCCTTATTCTGCCTACAGAGTAAGGAGTAGGGTGAAGTTTATCAGTGGACAAGATTGAGTTGATTTTACTATCCATGAGCGAGAAACAATGATCGACGAGCGCATCTTACCCGATCTGTTGGCGTTGTCGCAGCAGCTCAATCGTCAGGCATTCGCGCAGCCACCGATTGAAGGGTGGCTCGGCTCATTTGTGTCGCTCCTGTTCGAGCGCTTCCCGCAGGTCGGCGGCATCCATGTTGTTCAGGTGCTCGGCAACACGGCGATCGTCCAGGCGACGGGTGGCCGCGTGCCCGCCGATTCCGGCGAACCACTGGTGCTGGAGGGTCAATCGCCGGTCGTGCAAGCCTTGCATAAACGTGAGCCGTTTTTTGCACCCGATTTGCGCGTCTATCCGATTTTGTATGGGGACGAGACGGTCGGTGCGCTCGTCGCATATGCGTCGAGCCTGCCACCCGCGCTGGATGAGGTGCTCGGCGCATTGGCCTTGCAACTGGGTGCGGCGATTATGCAGCAAACGCCCACCACAACCTCGGCGACCGGCCCGCTGCGCCGCCAACTCGATCTGATGCGTTCCTTGTTCCAGATCAGCCGCAGTGTCAGCACGTCGCTCGAATCGAAAGAAGTGCTCAAGAGCGCGACCCAAAAGATAGTCGAGACGTTGGGCACGGCGCACGCGACCGTTTCATTATTCGACGAGAAGCGCGCCATCAGCGAACTGGTTGCCGAATTTCCCGATCGTGGCACGGTCGGCCAAACGAGACCGATCAACGCGAATCCGATTGCCGAACGGATGCGTACCGATCCGTCGCCGCTGATTATCCCCAAAGTCGCGGATGCCCCGGAACTCTTGGGACCCGTCCATACGCAGTTGGTCAAAGTCGGCATCCAATCGATGCTTATCGTGCCGCTGGTGGTACGTGGCGGCGTGATCGGCCTCGTGACGACAGAAGTGCTGAGTGCGCCGCGCACCTTTAGTGAGGAGGAAATCGAGGGTGTGCAGGCCATCGCCGGACAACTCGCCATCAGTGTCCGCAACGCGCAGCTATTCGAGGAACTCGGCCACCGCGCCGATCAACTCCAGTTGATTACTGATCTGAGCCGCCGTGCTTTGGCGACACTCGATCGAGACGCGATTTTACAGATCGTGGCCGAGCAGACGCTGAAACTCATCACTGCCGATGGTGTCAGCGTGGCGCTGCGAGGGGCTGATGAGCCAGCCCTGTATATGTATTTGCTGGGCGGCAGCACGGTGCCACCGCCGATCGAATTCATCTACGAGGAGACGGCGCTGCGTTTCGTGTGTAACTCCGGCGAAGCACTGCTGCTCGATGACATCAGCGGCAGCGAATATCCCGACTACCGGACGCTGGCGCGCCATGCACCGCCTGATAGCTGGGATGCTGAGCCGATCATGCACGCGGCGTTGATCGTCCCACTGCTGGTCAGTGGTCGCACGATCGGCACACTCAACCTGACCAACAAGGCGAGCGGCGTGTATGGCAGCTCCGATTTGGCGATCTTGGAACAGATCGGCAATCAATTGTCGATCGCGCTGGAAAACGCACGCCTGTTCGAGCAGGCTGCGGGTCGCGTGCGCACCGAACGGTTGATGAACCGGCTGGGGACCGGTCTGCAGCAGAGCGATTTGCAAACGATGCTGCTGACCACCACCCAAGAAATCGCGGAAGCATTGGGCGCGAGCAAGGCGCGGCTGCGGCTGCAAGCGCCAACGGCGGATCCGGTCAACGCGGATAAGCTGCGCAAGTTGTTGTTCGATAGCAAGTTTGGCAGTCGCTTGCGCCCGCCGGGCACCCCTGGAAAAAATAACGACTCAAAGGAGTCATGACGTGAGAGAGCGCCTTAATCGTTTGTATGCGCTGACAGCCTATACGGATCCGCTGGTGCGCAATCGCGCGCTCAGCACCTATGTCATCAGCAGTTTGATCATCGTTTTCACCGTACTGTTCTATGTGACGCTGGCAGCGATCATCTATAGCTCTGACAAAATGAACGTTACGGCAGCGCTCAATATACTGATCAGTGGCGGCGCTTTGGAACTTGCAGGGGTCACGGCGATCGTGCTGACGCGGCGTGGTCAGCAGGTCACGGCAGGGCGCTTAGTGCTGGTGGTGTGGGCATTCGTGATCGGCTATGGCCTGACGCAGATCGGGTATCCCGCCGACGGCTTAACTTGGTCGATCATGCTGGTCACCTGGGTAAGCGTGCCCATGACGGTGCTGCTGACCGGCACGGAACTGATCCCGTTGGCGAGCGTTTTGGCGACGCTCGCGGTCATCGCCTATGCGATCCGCATTCAGCCGCCGCCCGATCAGCCGCAATCCTATAACTTCGTGCTGACGCTGGTGATTTTGTTGGAAGCGATATTGGCCGCGCAGATCGGCGTGGCGTGGCTGTTGGGGCGGGGTCAGGATATGGCGGCGCAGCGTGCGAACATCGATGCCGCCAAACGCCTCGGCTTAGTCGAGGCAAGCGCGGGCGTGATGCAGCGCATCCTCTCGCGCCTCGATCTGGATGCGCTGCTGAGCGAGACAGTTACGCTGGTGCGCGATACATTCAGCGAGATCGAGACAGTGCAGTTGTGGCTGGTCGATAACGATCGGCACAACGCGGGTTTGGTCGCCACCACGCGCAAAGGCGCGGCAGAGTCGGCGGGCGGTTCGTCGGTGGGCGTCGGCAGCCTGAACGCGATCGGGCGCGTCACGATCAGCGGCCAATCGCTGTTGATCCGCGACACGCCCACCGAGCAAGCCTATCGGCGCAGTGCGCTGCCCGCCGGGATTCGGAGCGCGCTTGTCCTGCCGCTCAAGATTGCCGCCGACGTGATCGGTGCGCTCGAAGTGCAAAGTACGCTGCTGGATGTATTTACCAAAGATGATGTTGATGTACTCGAAGCGCTATCGGATCAGATTGCAATTGCCATTGACAACGCCCGCCTGTACGCTTCAACACAGGCCAGCCTCGCCGAAAATCGCCGCCTCTATGAGCAAACCCGCAGCAGCCTGCGCGAGATCGAACGGCTCAATCAGCAGTTGACCGGGCAAGCTTGGAACGAATATCTGCGCACGCGATCGGGGCCGCCCGCGCTGACGCTGGATATGACATCCGGGCAGGTTGATAGTTTCGCCGAATGGACGCCTACACTCGATGAAGCCAGCCGGACGCGCGCGGTGGTCAATCAACAGGTGGCGGCAGGCAGCCGGATCGTGGCGTTGCCGATTATGGTACACGGTCAAGTGATCGGCGCGATGGAATTTGAGATGAACGCCGATCAAACGGTCACCAGTGAGCAATTGATCGTCGTGCAGCAGGTGGTCGAGCGCATGGGCTTGTCCGCCGATAACGCCCGCCTGTTCGACGAGGCGCAGCGCATCGCCCAGCGGGAAGCGATGGTCAACGCGGCCAGCGTGCAAATGCAGGGTGCGACAAATGTTGAGACGGTGCTGAGTACGGCGACACGTGCGCTGGCCGAAATGTTTGGCTCGGCGCGAGTGGCGGTTCGATTGGGCAGCGCGCCGCGCAGCACGGATGGGGAGACTGTATGAACAATATGCCGCTGCGGTTCTTTTATGTGCCGCGCCCGATGTATGCGGGCGAACAGCGTGCCCGCGCCCGCATCACACTCCTGTTGGGCGATCTGTTCATCGGCGTCGAACTCGCGCTGATGTTCGTGGCACTGTTTTCGCCCAGCCCGACCGGTGCCTTTCGTATTTTCATGGGCGGCCTGATCAGCCTCGTGCTCAGCCTGTTGAGCATTACGCTGTGTCAGTTGGGGCTGCTCCCGATCGCACGGGCGCTGTCGGCCACGTATTTGATCGCGCTGGGCTTTGCGAGTTTACTCCTGGCGGGCGTGACCTCCAATTTCTCGCTGCTGCTGCTGCTGCCTGTGATCTATGTGGGGCTGACGTTCGGCGTCCGCAACATGTTTTTGGTGACTCTTCTGAACAGTTTGGCGGTATTGGCGACGGGCTATTTGCAGCTCAACGGCCTGCTCAGCAGCAACTTGCCTAAGATCACGAGTTTGGGCATCGTGCTGAGCGGCACGATCGGCTTGATGGTCGCCATCAGCGGCGTGCTGGCACTCTCGTTGCGGGAAGATCGGAGTACCCGCGATTATGCTAATAAGCTCGTCTCACAACTGCGTGCCACCGCCGAAGTCGCGCAAACGACGACCACCATGCTCGATCTGGACGAACTGCTGCGGCGCACCGTCGATTTTATCCGCGATCGATTCGCGTTTTATCATGTACAGATTTTTTTGATCGATGAGGATGGCCGCTATGCTAATCTGGTCGCCAGCACGGGCGAAGCGGGCGAGGCGCTGCTGGGGCGCGGTCACCGCTTGGCAGTCGGTTCGCAGAGCATCATTGGTCAGGTGACGCGGCTGGGCACGCCCGTTTCTGCGCAAGATACCAGCACCGATGCGATTCACCGCATGAACGAACTGCTGCCGCAAACGCGCTCCGAATTGGCGATGCCACTGATCGCGGGCGATCAGATCATCGGCGCGCTCGATGTCCAGAGCACGCGCTCCAACGCCTATACTCAGGATGACATCAACAGCCTGCAAATTATGGCGAACCAGGTGAGTATCACAATCCGCAACGCACAATTATTCGCCGCCCAAAAGAAGGCGCTGGCCGATAACCGTCGCCTGTTTCTGGATGCCGAAGCGAACCTGCGCGAAATTGAGCGGCTGAATCAGCGTTTGAGCGGCGAGGCATGGGCGGATTATTTGCGGGCGCGGCGCGTTCCGTCGTTGGGCTTTACATTCGATGACGAGCAACTGCGCAGCGATAACCAATGGACGCAAACACTGAAGCAAGCCGCCAACAAAGGTCGCCCAGTCATCAAAAATGACGGCAAAAAGCAGATCGTGGCGGTGCCGATCGAGTTGCGCGGCGAGACGATTGGGGCGCTCGAAGTGGAAGTGCTGGAGAATACCCGTCAAAGCGACACACTTGATATGATCCAATCGATCGCGCAGCGGTTGGCGCTCAGCATCGACAACGCGCGGTTGTTCGAGCAGGCGCAGGAAGTCGCGCAGCAGGAATTGGAAGTCAATGCGATCTCGTCCAAAATCCAGGGCAATTCGGATATGGAAGAAGTGCTGCGCATTGTCCTGGGCGAATTGAGCCGGGTGTTGGGCGCGGAACAGTCCAGCATTCGTGTGGGCATTGCGTCGGCGGGAACGTCGCGTGAGCCGCTCGAAGCGGGCAGCGATACGCGCAAAGTAGGCGCGCCCGATGGCAACGGGACGGCGAACGGTGCAAAGGGTTCGAGCAGTGCCGATTGGATTGATTACTCGCAGGGTCGAAGGACGCAATCGATATGAGGAATTTCCGCAACTGGCTGCTTCAGCTTCAATATGGCTATGCTGACCAGTTCGACGTACAGCGGGCGAGTGGTTTGCAGCGCACCTGCGTTGTCATGGCACTGCTCACACTCTCTGCACTGGTATATTTTGTACCCAACGCGACCATCGAACCCAACGGGGTGACCCTCGTCATCGTCACTTTGGCGTTGTTGGTGCTCAGTTTCGCGGTGATCGGCTTGGTGCAGCGCGGTCAGTTAGCGCTGGGCGGGCAGTTGTTAGTGGCGGGCGTCACAATCGGCATCTTGGCAGCGGAGCTGCCCTTTGGCTTGCAAAATGGCGGCATCGTCTCGGTGGCATTGCCGTTGATCATGGCGGGCGTGCTGCTCGATGGGCGCGGTTTGCTGATTACGACCCTGACGTTGGTGGGCGCGGGCGTATTGACCGAACTCAGCGTCCTGACCGGTTTGATCACGCCGATTCCGTACCCGGAACTGCGCCCGATCATCGTGGGCGGCTTCGCGCTGGTCGGCTGTGCGGGCGTCCTATGGGTGTTTGCGAGCAGTCAACAACTGGTCTTCGAACGGATCGCCCGTGCGGTGCGCGATTTGCGGGCGGGTGTTAGTTTGACACAGGCGTTGGGGAACAGCAGCAGCGAAGATGAATTATTTGCGCAGGCGGTCGAAGCCGTGCGCGATCAATTTGGCTACTATCACGTTCAGGTATATCTAATCGAACCCAGCAGCCATCTGATCGTCCGCCGCGCGCGCACCGGATCGACGCTGATCGGGGATGATGTGGAGCGCCGAATCGCCCCCGATGACATGACAAACCCGGTCGCGGAGGCGATCCGCACGCGCGCCCCCAAACGGGTGACGCGCCGCTCGCCGCCCGAACGTCAGAGTGAATTTCTGGGTTCGACACAAACCGAACTACTGCTGCCAATTCGACGCGGCGATCAGGTTTTGGGCGTACTCGACGTTCACAGTACGCAGCCCGACGCCTTCCTCGACGTCGATGCGCAGTCATTGGAGTCCTTGGCGATCCAGGTGGCGATCGCGCTCCAAAACTTACGGCAGACGATCGCCCTGGGTACGCTGCAGACTGAGCGCGATCGCTTGGGCGCGCAGTCCATCCGACTGGCAAGCGAAGTGGAGCGGCTCAACCGAGAGGCCGCCGGACAAACCTGGACTCGGCATTTGCAAAGCCGCGCCAGCGATACGATCGGCTTCGATTGGCAAAACGGCCATATCACGCCCGGCACGACCTATTCGCCGTCGCTGGCACGGGCGGTTGAGGGGACGATGGCGCAGGTGCAGCAAGTGGACGGCGGTCAAGTGCTCAGCGTGCCGATTATGCTGCGCGGCCAGCCGTTCGGCGCGATGGAATTTCGGGCGGCGGGCAGCAGCCCCTGGAGTCCACGCAGTATCGAGTTGGCGCGGCAGATCGCCGGACGGCTGGCGCTGTCACTCGAAAATATCCGGCTGTTCGAGCAGTCGCAAACGACGGCCAGCCGCGAGCAGACGATTAATCAGGTGGCGGCTCGTTTGCAAGGCCAAACTGACCTCGATCAGTTATTGAGTATTGCCGCCGACTCGATGAGTCAGGCATTAGGTGCCAGCCGCACCAGCATTCAGATTAAACTGCTCGATCAACCCTCTGGGATAAAGGAATCGCCGTGAACCACTTTATTCGCAGGTTAAATTTTGTGCAGTGGCCGTTAGGGCGCAAAATCGTGGTGGGCCTGTTGCTGCCCTGCGCGCTCGAAATCGTGCTGATCATCGGCGCAATCGTCGCCTCACAGCATCTGCCAAGCGATGCCAACGGCGTCAATCGTTTTGGCTCGGTCGTGTTGATCATCTTGGCGGCTGGTTTGCTGTTGAGTTTGCTGTTTTGGGCGTTGTTCAGTGTGTATATCGGCGCGCCGATTCTGCGCATGTACGCACTGGCGCAGACGGTCACGGCGGGCACGATCGAGGATGCCGACGCCGCCGACTCCAATACAGAAGCGTCCGATGAATTGGGCATGGTCGAGGAGACTTTCAATGCCCTGACCGTGCAAACGCGCGCGGCGGCGGCCAAGCTCGATCAATTGGTCATCACGCGCACCCAAACCTTCGATACGGTACAGGCGATCGGGGCACAGTTTTTGGCCTGCGATCAACTGGATACGCTGTCCACGTTGAGCGTTTATCTGCTGGTCAACAGTTTTCCGGCGGTGAGCCATGTGCGGCTGCTGCTGCGTGATCTGAACGCCGATCGGGTGCGGATCGCGGCATCGGGGGCTGCAGGCGACGAACCCCGGCTGGGCGACGACTCGCTCTCGTTCGAGGAACTGGGCACGTTCGCCACTGTGTTTGGCGGCGGCACACCGCTGATCCTGCGCGGCGATGAGATTCTCGCGCTGCCCGGCATGAAATCTGAGTGTGCACTGCCGCTGAACGACACGGCGGGCGTGTCGGGCATCCTGGATTTGTACAGTACCGATGCGTTCGCCTTCGGGGATTCGGATTTGCGCACGTTCGGCTGGCTGGCCGATCACCTAACCGCCGCCCTGGGCCATGTCCTACAGTTGGAGGCGATGCGGGCGCAGTTGGCGGCCACCGAAGAATCGAATCGTCGCCTGATCGGACAAACATGGGGCGACTATACGCAAAAGCGCCGCCGCGCGGGGCCGACCGCCGCCGCCGTCGGTGATGACCAACTGAGCGCGCTCCAACAGGAGGCGATTCAGAATCGCGCGCTGGCCGCCCGCCGCGAAGGTGAGATGGTGCGCTTTGCAGTTCCGATCATGCTGCGCGGTCAGCCGTTGGGTGCGGTAGAATGGGAGCTGCCGACGGCGATCTATACCGAAAACGCGCGGCGGTTGGCGACCGAACTAACCAATCAACTGGCGACGGCGGCGGAAAATGCACGCTTGTTCGAGCAAAGCCAACAGTTGGTCGAGCGCGAACGCCAGATCAACAGCATCGGCACCTTGCTGGCGCAACAGACCGACGTTTCGAGTATTTTGCAAGTCGCCGTCAAAGAATTGGGGCGCGCGCTGAAAGTGTCGCAGACCGCAATCGTTCTGAGCGAGGATAAGGGCTAGTTTATATGTCGAATAACCCACCGCGACCCATGCGCCGAATTCGTCGCCGGCTGCCGATGTGGCGCTGGAACGATGCCTCGGTGGCGGCGAAACTGCCTGTGGCAATCCTGGGCGTGCTACTGCTGGCATTCGCGCTGATCCCGCTGACGATTCAGTCATCAATCAACGAAGCAGCCTACAACGGCATTCGCACGGCCCAACGTGAACGTGTCGATTCGCTTTCGGAGTCGTTTACGCGCTTCATGAACACAACCAACAACAATATTGGCACGTTGATCGTTCATACCAGCACGCCTATTGTCAATTATTTCCGCACGCTGAAAACCACCAACAACGACGCTGCGCGACGCACGGCGCTCGCCACGATCAGTCAGGCATTTCTTGATCAGCTCAACAACGACCTGAATTTCGTCAATATTCGCCTGATCGACGCCTCTGGACGGCAGGTCATGCGTGCTTATCGGCAAGCCAGCGGCGGCTCCGCCAGCGTGATTACGAATACGGGCACGATCACCGAAGTCAATCAGCCCTATTTCCCCGCCGTCGTCCAACTGGGGGAAAACGCCACCCGCCTAGCCGCCATCGTGCATGTCACCGTCAATCCCGAAGCCGATGAGCGCACTGCCCAAGTTGAATTTGACTACAGCAGTTCGATCCGCCTCGCCAACGATCAATCCGCTGGTGCTGTGATCGTTGGTGTATCCGCCGATCAGGGTTTGAGCGAATTTCTAGGCACCTTCAGCGCCAGCACGAGCAACTCCGTAACTTTACTCGATTCTGAACAGCGCACTATTGCCAGCACCGATCAAAAAGGGCGACGCTATCTATTCGACGGCCAGACCATCAAAATCAGCGATCCGATCGATCTCAAGCGGCTGACGACGGCATCTTACAACGGTGAAATTCTCCAAGATCGGGTCATCTCATCGCGCGCCATTCCGATCAGCATGTTGAATGGCACAGGCGATTGGCAGGTGATCGTTGGACAAGCGACCATCCCGCCGATCCAAAGCGCGAGCATCCTGTTCCAAAACGCGCTGCTGCCGTTCCTGGCGATCGGAATCGCCATGTTCGTCGCCACGTTTCTGGTACAGCGCTCCGTGACGCGACCGATCCGCGAAATTACACGGGCGGCGCGGCGGATCGCGGGTGGCGAATTGGACGTGGAAGCGCCGGTTCACGGTCAGGATGAGATTGGGCAGATGGGACAATCGCTGAACGCGATGGTCAAACAGATGGCCGTCTTGTTGGAGACGCTCGAAACGCGCGTAACCTCGCGCACCCGCGATATTGCAGTCGCCTCCGAAATCAGCCGCGAGGCGGCCACCCTGCGCGACATCGATGATCTGTTACAACGCGCCGTGAACGCCATCCGCGATCAGTTCAAGTTCTATCACGTCCAGATATTTCTGGTCGATGATCGCCAAAAATTTGCCGTCTTGCGCACCAGCACGGGCGAGGCGGGCCGTCAGATGTTGGCGCGTCACCACCGCCTTGAAATTGGCTCGCAAAGCGTGATCGGCCAAGTGACGGCGCAGAATCGCCCGGTCGTCACGTTGGATACGCTGGCAGAAGGGGCGGCACACCGTTTCAACCCACTGCTGCCGAATACGCGCTCCGAAATGGCGCTGCCGATGCGCACGGGCAACGTCCTGATCGGCGCGCTCGATGTGCAGAGCACGATCCCCAACGCCTTTGACGAGAGCAACATCCAGGTGTTCCAGGTGTTGGCCGATCAATTGGCGATCGCCGTGAGCAATTCGCGGTTGATCGAAGAAAGCCAGCAAAGCGCGCAGCAGGTGGCCGAGTTGAACCGTCGGCTGACCCGTCAAAGCTGGAACGAATTTATCGAAGATCGGCGCGGTCAGCCGATGGGCTTCCGCTACGATCAAACCGACCTCGAACCTGTCGCGCCCAGCGATGGCTCAAACGGGCATCACGCGAATGGTGATGCGCCTGACCCCGGCGGCCTGTCGGCAGCGATCAACGTGCGCGGCGAAGCGATCGGTTTCCTGAGTGCGCAGGCTGACGTCGGCGCTACACTGACCGCCGACGATCGCTCATTGGTCGAGTCGATCGCGCAGCGGGTAGCGCTCGCTATTGACAACGTGCGCTTGGTCGAGCGCACCCAGTTGACTCTCTCGGAAATTGGTCGTTTGTACGAAGCCAGCCGTGCATTGGGCGGCGCGCCCGATCTGGAGGCCGCTTACACGGTGGTGGCCGATCAATTGGCGACGATCAACACCATCGATTTGTTGGCGATCGCGCGTTCCAGTCCCGCGCCCGTCCCGAATCCTGCGCAGTTCATCACCGGCTTCACCTGGGCACGCGCGACGGTCGCGGCCCGCATTGCGGATGTGGCACTGCATTTTGGCGAGTCTGCGCCTGGGCTGGCGCGCGTGGCTGCCGATCCATATATCGCGCAAAACATTAAAAGTCGCGCTGATCTGCCGTCCAGCCTGCTCACTGATAACACGCCTTTGAGCGAACGCATCCAAAGCGTTTTGATTACGCCGATCTTCACGGGTGATCGTTGGTATGGTGTGATGGTGTTCGGCTCGCTCACGCCGGATGGATTTACCAAGAATACCGAGCAGTTTGCGAGCGCGATTGGCGATCAACTGGCCGTCGTGATCGAAAACCGCCGCCTGTTCGAGGAATCGCAGATCGAGGCGCGCCGCAACCGTGCGCTGGCCGAAACGGCGCAGCTATCCAGCCAAATCGGCACCGATTTCGTGGAAGGTATCAGCAAACTGCTGAGCGTGCTGGCGACTCCGGCTGACTATGATCGGTGGTGGTTCGGTTCGTTGAGCGCCGACGGTGACTATCTCGAACGGATCGTCGCGCAGGGCATCACATCCGCCGAACTGCCCGCCCCGATCGCCATCCATGAGACGATTGGTGCGCTGGGCGAAGCCGCCCGACTGAATACCCCGGTCGTCGTCAATGACCGTGATCACTACAGTATGCGCGAGATTCCGGCGGCGCAGGCCCGCGCACTGGGCAAACACTTGGTGCTGCCGATCACCAACGCAGATCGGCTGACGGGCGCGTTGCTGATCGGGCGTGGCTTCGATCGCCCGGATTTCGATGAGCGCGATTTGCAATTGATCGCCACGCTGGGCAACCAGTTGGCGATCGCTCTGGATAACCGTCGCCTGTTCGATGCCGCCGAAACGGGGCGCGGCACGTTGCAGTCGGTGCTCAATTCGCTGCCTGCGGGCGTCGTCGTGGTCGATGCCATCACGCATCAGGTGACGCTTTCCAACGAGCAAGCCAACATCCTGCTCGGCCTCGACAAATCAGTCCACTTCGAGTTGGCGGGCATCCGCGAAAATCAAGATCACCTCTCCGATGATTTTCCGGCGATCCAGGTATTGACCAGTGACGAGCCGCTCTCGCTCAGCGATGTGTTGGTACGCCACGCCGACGGTACCGAGGTCAGTCTGCTGATCAACGCCGCGCCGATCCGCAACGCCGACGGACAGGTGATCAGCGCGGTGAGCGTGTTCACCGACACCAGCGAACTGCGCGAATTGCAGACCGCCCTGCAAAGTAACCTGCACGAGACGACTTCGCTGTATCAGGCAAGCCGCCAGATTTCGGCACAGAGCAATTTGCAAGACATGATCGTCGTCACGATGGGACAGATTCATCAGTTCCTCGCCGCCGATCTGATCTTGATGATTTTTAAAGATGAGCAAGGCGCGCTGGGTGAAGTTTACGAAGTGCTGATCGAAGATACGGTCAGCGCCGTTCGCTCGACGGGTGCGCTGCCATTCGACCGGGCATTGTTATCGGAAATGGGCGAAAACGTCATCAATCCGCCCGATCCGTCCGATACGCAGCCCAAGCGTCCCGATATGGCGCGCACGACGCTGCCCGCACTGGGCACTTTTCCGCTCCGGGTACGCGGTCGCACAATCGGTTGGTTGGTGATTGGCTATCGCACCAAGCGGTCGATCACCCCGGATGAGCGGCGCTTCATGATCCCCTTGTCCGATCAATTTGCGATCTCCGCCGAAGCGATCCGGCTGTCACTGCAAACGGCGCAGGCGTTGCGCGAAACTGAGCGCCTATATCTGGCGGGACGCGAGATCAACAGCACATCCAGCGTCGCCGAAGTGGCCGGGGTACTACGCGATCAACTCCAAAGTATGCGCCCCGACCGGATCGATATCTTCGTCGTGGTCGGACGCGGCGGTCTGAACCGGATCGATTGGATCACCCGTTGGGAGGCCGCGCCGCCCAACGCTCGCAATACCCTGCTGATGGAGCACAGTTATATCAGCGATGTCGATCTGATGACCCACGAACCGCTGTTTATCGAGAATATCGATATTGCCGCGCCCGCCGACATCGAAATGGTCGAGCGGCTGCCGCTCTCCGAAAATGTCCGCGCGCAAATCGGCGTGCCCATGCGCGTCAAAGGCAACTACGTCGGGCGGGTGATCGTCAGTTTCTTTGAACCGCGCCCGTTCCAAATCTTCGAGCGCCAGTTTATCGCCGCCTTGACCGAGCAAGCCTCCGTTTTGATCGATAACATCATGCTTTATCGTGAAAGCGAAGACAGCTTCACGGAAACTTCGATGCTCTATCAGGTCAGCCGCGATATTGCCGACTCGACTGACAATGGTGGTGTGCTGGGCGCGATCGTCAATAATGCGATCCCGAAAGCCGTGACGCGCGTGATGCTGATCGAACTGCTCACGCCCAATTGGGACGATCCAGACAGCGCCATCGAAATTGCCGCCGATTGGTCACGCACTTCCAGCTTTATCGTTCCGGGGATGCACTTCACCGCCAGCCAGTTCCCCGGCTGGAAGGAACTTTCGTCGCCCGATATTCGCTGGGTCGATGATGCTGGCAGCGCGCCACAGCTTTCAGACGAGTCGCGCCTGGGCTTCCTGGCCTTCGATATTCAGGCCTTCGTCGTCGTGCCGCTGATCGCCAGTGGCAAGGCGATCGGCGCGGTGCTGATTGGCTGCGAAAGTCTGCATGAACACTCCGATCGTGAGATTCGCGTATATACGGCGCTGGCCGACCAAGCCGCCGTCGCCATCGAAAACCGTAACCTGCTGCGCCAAACCGAACGGCGTGCCCGTCAATTGGCGACCAGCGCCGCCGTTGGTCAAGCGGCCACATCGATCCTCGAACTGGATGTGCTGCTCGATCGCACGGTGAATCTGATCCAGCAAAGTTTCAGTTATGACCATGTGCAAATCTTCCTGATCGGCGCTGATGGTCGCGAGGCACTCTTGCAAGCCTCGACGGGTGACGCGGGCGAGAAATTGCTGTCGATCCACCACCATTTGGCCGTCAATTCGGCTTCGGTGATCGGTCGTGTGACGGGCAGTGGCAAGCTGTATAACGTGGTCGATACCGCCGACTCGCGCTCTACGCACCGACCGAATCCGTACTTGATCGCCACCCGTTCCGAACTCGCTCTGCCGCTCCTGGCGCGCGGTACGGTCATTGGCGCACTCGACGTGCAAAGCAATATGCCAGGCGCGTTTACGGGCGAAGACGAGCGCGTCCTGGGCACGTTGGCCGACCAGATCGCGGTCGCCATCGATAATGCGCGGTTGTTTACGCTCAGTACCAAACGCGCTGAAGAGGGGCGCTTCCTGTTCGATGTGACGCAAACGGCAGCCGCCACCGCCGAACTGGATGTGGCGCTCAGCCGCGTGACGCGCATGGTGCATGAGAACACCGCCGCCGATCTGGTCGTGCTGATGCTCACCAATGACGAACGCAAGCGCTTGCTGCTCACGTATACGATGCGTGAAGATGCGGGCTACATTCTCCCTAGCAGCCTGCCCATGAACCTCGAGCTGGTATCGCAAGTGCGGCGCACCAACCAGCCCGTACACATTCATGAAGGCGCGGATCGGCGTTTGTTCAACCCGGATGATGTGGCGGGGCTGCAATCGATGCTGGCCGTGCCGCTCAACACGGGCGAGGAATTCGTCGGTGTGTTGGTGATCGCCTCCGAAAAGCGCGACGCCTATAACACCGACTCGGTGCAATTGCTCCAAACGTTGAGCAGTACGCTCACAGCCATCATTCAGAACGCGCGCCTGCTGCGCGAGGTGCAGGAAGCCAACCAGCAGTTGGTCGAAGTTGATCGCCTCAAATCGCAGTTCTTGGCGAACATGAGCCACGAATTGCGCACACCGCTCAACTCGATCATCGGCTTTTCGCGCGTGATCCTGAAAGGAATCGATGGGCCGCTCAATGAAACACAGCAGCAGGACCTGACCACGATTTTTGAATCCGGAAACCACCTGTTGGCACTCGTCAATGACATCCTCGATCAGGCGAAGATCGAAGCTGGGAAAATGGAACTCTCGGTTGAGTTTTTCCCAATCGATGAGTTGATTAAATCCGTGATGGCGACGGCGATCGGCCTGGTGAAAGATAAACCGATCCGGCTGCACCAGGAGATTCAAGGTGATATGCCGCCTGTCTATGCCGATAAGTTCCGCACGCGCCAAGTTTTGCTGAACATGCTCTCGAATGCGGCCAAATTTACGCGCCAGGGCAGCGTCACCGTCGCCTCCTTCGTCATCACCGACGGCGATCGGCAGATGGTGCAAATCTCGGTGACGGATACCGGGATCGGCATCGCCAAAGAAAACATCCGGCGCGTGTTCGCCCAGTTCGAGCAGGTCGATAACACGACGGCGCGCGGCGCTGAGGGCACAGGTTTGGGAATGCCTATTGCCAAATCGCTGATCGAGATGCAAGGTGGGCGCATCTGGCTGGAAAGCGAGCCGGGCGTCGGTTCCACGTTCAGCATTACGCTGCCCCTCCAGCCGCCAGAACCCATGACGCCATCCGAGACGGTGACTCCTGGAGCGAGTGGGAATGCCGCGCTGGAGCAGCAGGTCGAGATGGCGATGACCGAGGCCGAGTTGCCCGCTGAGCGGCCACACCGCATCGTCGTAGCCGTCGATGACGAAGCGGGCATGATTACCATGTATCGGCGTTACTTGGCGAAGTCCGGCTTCGAGGTGATTGGCACGACGAAACCCGACGAAGCGGGCGATCTGATCGTCAACTATAAGCCGCGCGTGGTGCTGCTCGACGTGAATATGCCGGGACGCAATGGCTGGGAGGTGTTGCAAATCCTCAAGGACAACGACACCACCTTCAGTTACCCGGTGATCGTGTGCAGCATCGAAGAAGACAAAGTGCGCGCCTATCGCTTGGGCGCGGCGGATTATCTGGTCAAACCGTTCGTGGAAGAAGACCTGATCGGGGCGATTCGGCGGATTGAAATGGAACGTGATCTGCCGATCGTGCTCCTGGTTGATGATCGGCCAGAGTTCTTGCAAATGCTGCGTGGGGCGCTCTCGGTGCAAGAGGATGTCCTGCGTATTCTGGAAGCCGCCAGTATGGAACTCGGCGGGGACATGATCAGCAGCCAGCATCCGAATTTGGTCATTTTCGGGGTAAATGGCGATACATCGGACGTTTTCACGGCACTCGACGCGATGCGGGCGGCTCCCGATGGCACGACACAACGGGTAATGGTTGTCGCGGCGGGCGAACTGAGCCTTGATGATCGGGCACGGCTGCGTGGCGCGAACATTCCGCTGATCCAGAGTCCGTCGGCGGCGGAACTGTTGGCCGCCGTAAAAACAGCGCTTGGCCTGGATTGAGCGCAAATACCGAAAAAGCCCTCACCTCCAACCCCTCTCCCGCAGGTAGAGGAGCGACGGGCGCGGCGTTACGCAGACCCGATCGCAGACGATTTTCTGGTAGGGACGACGGCCTGCCGCGTCCATTCATGGCGAAACGAGGGTCTTTGTGAAGTACCGTCCGCGCTGGGCGCTGCTGTTTTTGGGCGCCGTGATCGTCGCGGGGTTGTTCAGCTTTCCGAGCTGGCGCAAGCTGCTGACCTTTCGCGGCGTCGGAAACAGCGCCGATTATGCGCTGGCGAGCGATGCACAGCGACAGGTCTTTGCGGATATGCGCAAAACACCCGGCGCGAATCCGGCGACCGCCTATGCCGCGATGCTGACGACAGTCGTCGCGCCGATCGCCGATGCGCCCACGCCCGATCCGACGAACATGACCGCGATCAAAAGCGGCGATTTTATCGAGATCGATGCCGTTCACAAGGCCGCCGGGAAGGCCACGTTGTTTCGGCAGGTCAATAATAATGCGCTGCTGCTGCGATTCGACGATTTCAGCGTGACCAATGGCCTGAACCTCAGCGTTTACCTAAGCACAGCGACGCTCCCGAAAACCAGTGCCGAGATGATGGCTGGTCAGTTGCAGCTATGGGTTGCGCCGCTCAAAGGTACAGCGGGCAACCAGAATTATACACGCTTGCCGCCCGATCTGAACCTGACGCGCTATCGCAGCGTGGTCATATACAGCGAAGACCTGAAAACGGTCTACAGCAGCGCCACTTTGCAATAATCATAATTATTTCTACAACCGAAATGATGCAGCGATAGGCGCAGTCGGTATGGGCTGGCTTCCCCCTCTCCGTGAGGACGGAGAGGGGGACTGAGGGGGTGAGGTAAATCGGTGGCATTTGATGGGTCGAATCGTAAGTTCGGTTGTAGAATTATAGTGAAGGAACACGATGGAAATTGAAGTTTTTGCGCTGTGCGACGCGGCGGTGGATTATCAAGGACGGCTGAGCATTCTCGGCATTTTCGATTCGATCTTTGCGGCGAACATCCCCGCCGTTCACCCACAATGTTCGGTGGCGCTGCGGCTGCGCTTCAGCCGGATCGAGGAAGGCAAACACAAGCTGTCGCTGCACATCGTCGATACGGATGGCCGTCTGATCATTCCGCAGTTGGACGGCGAATTTGCGATCCAGTTACAGGAACCAGATCGACAAGGCTCAGTCAATTTGGTGCTGAATTTGCAAGGGCTGTCATTCACTACCTATGGTGAATATGCGGTCAACTTGGCGATCGATGGGCGCGAACTGGGATCGCTGCCGTTTTGGGTGAAGCAATCGCCCGCCTAACCTGAATAGGGCCTTTATAATGTGCGTCCTCATCTGAACTTTGCCGATGGCAACGGAACAAGAACGCGCCGCTGTGCTCAGGCTATCAAAAGCGAGCAGATTTTTTTATGTGTTGGATCGCGCTCAGCCTTTTTGAATAGGCCGTTATCTCAATCCCCTGATGGTGACGCCAGCGGCAACATACGATCATTGCGGACGTGCAAAGTCCAGTTCAGGGGAGCAATTCGGCGATGAGCAGGTCGAGCGCCAGCCCGCCATCCATCTGCCCCGTTTTGATGCGGAAGTCGATGTCGAGCAGCGAGCGATAAATCGTTTCAAGTTGCGCGAGCGTGAAGTTGCGCGTTTGTGGCAGCAGTTTATCGGTTTGCCAACTGCTCTTGAAGCCCAGCAGTCCCGCCAGATCGCGGGCATCACCGCCACCTTCGAGATGCGCTTTGGCTTGCAGCAGCAGCCGGAACTGGCGATTGACCATGCCCAGTATCGCCAATGGTTCTTGGCGCGCCTCGAACAGCCGATGCAGCACTTTGATTGCCTCGCGGCTCCGACGTGCGCCAATCAGATCGACAAGTTGAAACAGCGTCGATTCGGGCGCACCTGATGCCAACAGTGCCACATCGGCCTCGTTGATTGGGCGCTCGCCATTCGTATACAGGGCCAGCTTATCAACCTCGCTATCCGCCGCGAACAAGTCCGTGCCAACCAGTGTCGCCAGTTCAACCGCCGCCGCCGGTTCGATGGTGGCGCTGTAATGCACCACGCGCCGCGCGATCCAGCTTGTCATGATTTTCACGGCGTCGCGCTCTGGTACGGTGAACTCTTTTTGGAAGCCGTGCGAATCCGTGCCCAACAGCTTGATCGCGGGGTGTGCCTTCGAGAGGGCGTCGGGTTCGTTGAAGATGACGCGCGCCCATTCCGGCAGATTCGGCAGCGCTGCGATCAACGTATCCAGGTCGGCACGCGCTTCCTTGCCCGCACCTTTACGATTCAGCCAAGTCAGGAAACCATCCACGATGACCAATCGCCGATCGGATAGAAACGGCATGGCGCGGGCAGCAGACAATACATCGGCGGTGTTGATTTGCGTCCCGTCGAGGCGGGTCGTGTTCAATTCGGCCTCCGCCGGATCGCCCATGCGCGCCTTCATTGCCTCGACTTCGGCTTTGCGCGAAAATTCGTCGTCGCCGTGAAAAACGTAGTAGGTGGGTGCGGGCGCTTTGCTCATCGGACGATCTCGATTAACTTGAGCGCGTGGTGACGCGGTGGATGGTCAGCGGCTCGGCATTGAGCGGCGTATGCACCTCGCGGCGGCGAATATCCACGATTTCGAGATCACCCGGATCGCCCAGCGTCGTGAAATGCTCTTGCAACGACAATCCGAGCGGCTGTGAAACGACCAATGCACCGATCGTCATGATCAGGACATAGGGGAAGCGTCCGGCATATTCACGCGCGCCGCGTCGCACCCCGACACTGCCCAGCAAGGCGGCCAGTGTGACAAGCGTTCCAGTGGTCAGCAAGCCTGTTCCGCAGTTGGGATGGATCGCCAGTTGATGCTCGCCATTCTGCATCCGGGTCAGCGCCTCGTGAACCGCGCGCTCCACCTGATCGGTCTCGACCGCGCCGATCAGCGAGAAACCTTCGGCATTGGAGCGTCCGGCGATACTGAGTGACTTGATATGACTGCTCAGGACATGGACGGTGGCGTGTTCCAGTCCGTGGTTACGACGGGTACGCAGAATGAAGGGGAGATTGAGGAGCGGCTGGGTGTTTTCTGCTAAGTTTTCTAACATTTTTGGCTAAGCCTATATGAACACAAGTCAGTTGATCTTAACGCAGACGTGGCGGGGTTGCAAAACTGCAGAACCTCAGGGCTTGCCGCATCCGCCCTGGGGGTGGTTCGTCCTGTTAACTCACATTAATCTGTTTTGTGCTATGATCCACCGTCGGTATTTGGCGGAGGAGCTTGGCGTATGACGGTTATTGGAATCGATTTGGGTACGACGTTTTCGGCGGTGAGTGTCGTTCACAACGGCGCACCTGTTTTGTTGGCGGGCGAGCGCGAACGGATCATCCCATCGGTGGTGGGTTTATCGCCGGAAGGTCACTGGTTGGTGGGCACACCCGCACTCAACCAATATACACTGTACCCCGACCGAACGATCCGCTCGATCAAACGACTAATGGGCACCAACGAAGTCGTCACGATCGGCAATGTCACGCTGACGCCGCAGGAAGTTTCCGCGCTCATTCTGCGCGAGATGAAACGAATCGCCGAAACGAACCTCGGTGAAGAAGTCACGCAGGCCGTGATCACCGTGCCCGCCTTTTTCTCGGATGCGGCACGACAGGCCACCGCCGATGCCGGACAGATCGCTGGGTTGGATGTATTGCGCATCGTCAATGAGCCAACGGCGGCGGCACTGGCGTTCGGGCTAGGCAACGAGACCGAACAGACCACGCTCGTTTATGATTTGGGCGGCGGCACGTTCGATGTCTCGCTGGTGGAGATCGTGAACGGCGTAATCGATGTGCGCGCCAGTCACGGCGACACGCAGCTTGGCGGCGACGATTTCGATGCGCGGCTGGCCGATTATCTGGTCGAGGTGTTCATGGCGCAGCATGGCGTCGATCTGCGGCGCAATCGGCGGGCGATGGCACGCATCCGGCAAGCGGCGGAAGCGGCCAAGATCGCCTTGAGCAGCGGTATGTATACGTGGGTGCGCGAGGAATATCTGGCCGAGCAAAACGGCATCCCGCTGCACCTCGAAGTCGAGATCAGCCGCGCGCAATTCGTCGAACTGATCAACGATCTGCTGATCCGCACCACCGAGTCGATCGAGCGTGTACTCGATGACGGCGGGATTGAAACACCCGATACGGTTTTGCTGGTCGGCGGTAGCACGTATATTCCGGCGGTCTGGGATTTGGTCGCCGAACAGACGGGCGTGCAGCCGCGTCAGGATGTGCCGCCCTCGGAGGCGGTCGCGCTCGGTGCGGGCATTCAGGGCGCGATCATCGAGGGCGTGCCAATTGATGCGATCCTGGTCGATGTGTCGCCGCACGCGCTGGGTATCGGCGTCGTCAATTTCACGTATGCGGGCGACCCGATTCCCGATAGTTACCGCGTGCTCATCCGGCGCAATACCACGATTCCGGTCACGGTCGAGGAGGTCTTTTCGACCATCACAGGTGATCAGGATCGCGTGCGGATCGAAGTCTACCAGGGCGACGATCCGGTCGCCTCAAACAATATTCCGCTCGGCGAGTTTCTGTTTGAGCATTTGCAAGCGGAACAGCCCGGCGATTTGATCCGTTTCCCGGTGCAGTTCAGCCTGGATGTCAACGGGATTTTGGAAGTGCGCGCCACCGATCGCGTATCGGGTCGCCAGGATGGAATCACGCTGGCGACGAATCGGCAGCAGCTGAGTCAGGCGCAGATTCAAGATGCGATGGCGCGGCTGCCCGTGATCGATCCCGACGAGGCCGAATACCCGCTTGAAGAATCGGGGTTGATCGATGAGGCGGAGGCGTTGATCGAACGGGCACGCGCGATCCTGGCCGAGTCGAACGATGCGGCGCTGGCAGGAGCGGTCGAAGCGGCGGCAGAAGCGATCGACAGTGGCGACGCCGACGAACTGCGCCAGTTGCTTGATGTGCTGCTCGACCTGCTGTACGAGAGTTCGGGGTAACAGCCCTCACCCCGCCCCTCTCCCGCAGGCTTCACGCACCAAATATTTTTAAGGCAGAGGTGCCAGACCACGTTGAAAATGCGCGCGGTTTTTAGTTTCCGGCACTAATTAAGCCCTGCTTTCTGAGTACAGCCAACATTTTTGGGACACGCTCTTGAAAAAACGCCTTGGTTTCAACAGGCGTGAGGCGGTAATCAGCGCACATCCGGGTCATCGCCATGTTAAAGGCTTCGGTATCCGACGATGCAAATTGTCGATAGTACATCAGCCGCGCAGCCCCAGCCGCGTAAGAATCCATAAGTGATCGAGTGATATGGTCGGAACTCGGACGACGAATGAAAGCAGCCATCGCATCATCTGCATCACTCGCATTGGTGACATCTCGTTCTTGCAAATACACCGCGCCAACCCAAGCCAGCCAATCTTTGATGCGACTTGTTTTCTTGCCCGGAATTTCTTGTATCAAACGAAGCAGTTGCTCACTCGATAGAAAATCTGTCAAGCGCATTTTGCCATCCATCGCAAGCGCTTTCAACCTCTTAGCAATTCTAAGAGGTTGACTTCCATCGCTTAACGCTGTGCTTTTATAATAGTTGAAAAGGTTTTGCGCGGCCTTATAGTCAGCATCTTTTGCCCACATGATGACATCAATGCCGACAAAGAGAAGGTCTCCATCATCAACTTGGCAACGAATGTAGTCTACTCGAGCCATCTGATCAGGTGAACTCGGTCGCGGAAATTCTGGGGAATAAGGCGAAAGGTTATTGTCATCTGACGCGGATAAGGGTATGTTGGACATAGCACAAAGCGCCTCCCGTGCGCTGAAGTGTTAGGGCATGAAGGTGTTAGCTGCACCTTCATGCCTGCTTAAATAAATCAATTATGGGCGCATATTTCATAATGTCAACCACAAAAATATTCTATGATGAAGCAACAGAGTAGCAACCCGCAAAAAAATCGGGTGATAGAATGGATTTGCATTCCTGCTATGATCACCTTCCATCGCATCACCCATAAAAAACTCGTCAAAAAACGCCCACGCCCATGTTTTTACGACTCCGCAACTTGCCGAAATTGCTGGAATAACATACGATGATCGCAATCGGGAGAGTTTTTATATGAAGATCATGCGAAAGACACGTTTGTTCAGTTTCGCAGTGCTTATGTTGGTGTTGAGTTCGCTGCTGATCGATGTGGGGGCGGCGCACGCCGATAATCGCTCGATCTACTGGGGTCGCTGGGATGTGGCGATCACCAATATCGACACCGCGCACAATAGTTTCCACGTCGCCGAAACGCATCAACTGGTCGTCGAAGCGGGGCCGTTCAACGGCGGCGATCGAAAGATTCCGATGGATCGGTTGACCGATATTCGCAACATCAGCGTTACCGATGGCGGCAAAGCGTTGCAAGTGATCGGCTCAACGGCCAGCAATTGTCCGAGTACGCGCGGGATCGCATGCGTAAGCCGGGTCAGCGGCGATCAGGTTATCTACTACAACTTTTTGCAACAGGCGGGCAGTGGATCGCAGCGCACCATCGTGATCGCCTACGATGTGATCGGCGCGTTGCGATCATATTCCGGCGGCGATCAGTTGTATTGGAAGGCGCTCGCCGAATCACGCCCCGCGCGCGTCGATGCCTCGACCGTCAGCGTGCAGTTGCCAACGGGCACGCTCGCCACCGTCGTCGCCTCGTACCCGGATTGGAAGCTGACCAATCAGGATAATCAAAACCTAATCTTCAACGCGCCGGGGCGGCTGGGCAACGATGGCAACGTCGAAGTGCGCGTGCAATATCCGCACAATCCGGAGATGGCCGCCCCACCCTGGCAAAGTGGGTACGACGTGGCGCAGAATCTCGGCCCGATCTTCGGGATTCTCTCGTTGATCGCCGCTGGGCTGCTGCTGATCGGCGGCTTCGTCTGGCTGTTCATGAAGTACAACTCGCATAAGCGCGGCTTGCCACCGATCGTCGTGCCCGAATATCTGACCGAACCCCCCGGCGATGATCCGCCCGGCGTCGCGGCCACGCTGGTGCGTGAATCTTCGCAGACGGTCGATGTGATGGCGACGCTGTTCGATCTGGCCCGGCGCGGCTTTTTGGTGATCGAGCAGGATCAGCATCATGGCGTGCTGGGCATCGGCAACTCGACCAATTTCACGTTTCACCGCAGCGATCAGCCTGAATCCGGGCTGCGCGGCTATGAGGCGCTTTTGCTGCGCGATTTGTTCAGCGGTGGCGGCTCGCGTCAATTATCCGATCTGAAGGATGTGTTCTACAAAACCGTCGAACAAATCAAGTCGCAGCTATACGGCGAAGTCGTGCAAGCGGGCTATTTCAAACAATCGCCGCAGAGCATCCAGACTGGTTGGATACTGGCCGGAGTGGGGCTGATCGTGTTGGCGGGCGGCGGATTTTGGCTGTCGCTGAACGTCAATCTGCCGCTCGGTTTGTCGCCATATTTGCGCGGACCGCTCGTTGCGCTGGGTATCCTCGGCGTGGTGATGTTTGCGATCTCCGGCGCGATGAAAAGTCGGACGGCGCTCGGCGAACAGTCTGCCGCCAAGTGGAAAGCCTTCCGCACATATTTGCAAAACATTAAAAAGTACGCCGATCTGAAGGAATCGTCGGACCAGTTCGAGAAGTACATCGGCTACGCAATCGCATTTGGCATCGAAAAGCAGTGGATCGGCGAGTTTTCGCGCACGCTGACAACGATGCCGACGTGGTACTACCCGACCTACATGTACGGACCGTGGACGGGATCATATGGGCGTCGGGGCTACGGTTCAGGCGGGATGGCGAATATCAATCCTAGTGGGGGCGGTGCCGCTGGTCCCGCCTTCCAGGATTGGGGCGGGAGTAATCAGGGCGGCGGATTGAACGCAATAAGCGATAATCTGACGCAGGGATTGACTTCCATGAGCGCCGGGCTGACGACGCTGCTCAACAGCGCCTCCTCGACGATGACCAGCCGTCCGAGTAGCAGCGGGAGCGGTGGTGGGTTCAGCGGCGGTGGTGGGGGCGGTGGCGGGGGCGGATCGGGCGGCGGCAGCGCGGGCTTCCACTGATCGATGCGCCGCACAATATCATAAGGAGTTAGCTGATGGGTCGAATGGGTGGGATTATCATGATCGTCGTGGGTGCAATCCTGTTGTTGGTGGCTGCCGCGTGGCTGTTCACCAATCCAGGATTATCCTCCTCGGCGAAGATTCTGGGGTTGGGCGTCGCACTGCTGGTGTTGGGGCTACCGCTCATCGGCGGCGGAATCTACCTGACCATGCAAGGCGCGGGCGATGCCAAGTCGCAAGTCGAAGCCGGGCAGCAGCGTAAACTGCTCAACATCGTGCAGAGTCGTGGTGAGGCCAAGATCGACGATGTGGCGTTGGAGTTGCAGCTTCCCAAAGATAAACTGCGCGACATGATCTATAGTCTGGTGGGACTGGGCGTGTTCAGCGGCTATATCAATTGGGATAAGGGCGTGCTCTATTCCAGCGAGGCCAGCAAGCTGCGCGATCTGAAGCAGTGCCCCAACTGTGGCGGCGAGATCGAGCTAACGGGCAAAGGCGTCGCCAAGTGTCGGTTCTGTGGTACAGAATTTTTCTTGTCTTAAACGAAGGAGAGCTATCTTGAAATCGAACCGTTTCATTCCGATCTTCCTATTGGCGATTGTATTGGCGGCGTGCGGCGGTAATGCCACCGCCACCACCGCGCCGACGGTTGCTCCAGCAACGGCAGCCAGTGTTGCCACAGTTGCAGTGACGACGGCAGCTACTCCTAGTGTCGCCGGTGCAACGATGGCCGCGACGCCGGTTGCTCAAGCAACCGCCGAAGGCACCTCGGTGCTGGGCAGCTTCTCCGCTACCGATACGGGTGGCGATATTTCGATCGGGCCAGCCAACGCCACCGCTGCGCCGACGAAAGCCGTCCCGCAGCTTGGCACACCGGATACTAGCCCGATCGACACAACGGGTCTGCCGGGGACGCCCGCGGTCAAGCCGCCCGCCACCGTGCCGCCGCTGCATGTGGTCGCGCCGCCTACGCTCGCTGATCTGCTCAAGCAGTTCCCGGCACTGGCGCAGTACGTTAATAGTTCTAAAGAACTCAAGGATATGAACCTCGACGATCTGTACAAGCAGATGGTCGCGGTCGTCAACAAAAATGGCGCAACCGGACTCGCCACCTTCCTCAAGGGATCGGGGCTGTTGCAAAAGTTCAATCTGCCCGTCAGTTACCTTGACCTGCTCGTCGAATTTGATAAGGGCGGCCTGGATGCAGTCAAGAAGCTCGCCAAGCAGCGCGGGCTGATCAACAGCCAGAACGAGATCGTGGCGCTGCTCAGCCTCGCCAGCCCGGATAACATAACCCAGGTCATGGCAGATTTGACCAAGCTCGGCGTGACCAGCTATCCGCCGCTCAACAGCCTGGGGCGGCTGTCGATCGGCATCCCGATCGAGGTGCTCAGCAACTATCAAACGCCCGCCACGCTGCTCGATTACCTCGTCAAAGTGGCGCACGTCGCCAACATCACGGGCGTCTATCCACCTGTGCCCATCGCGCCCGCCGGGCGAGTAAACGTCGGCTATTACAAGGGTCAGGGGCCAAAAGATATTGGCGCGAGCGCCTGGAATGCCGCCGGGATCACGGGCAAGGGCATCAAAGTGGGCGTGCTCGATATGGGTTTCGGCGGCCTCAAAGCACTGATGAACGGCAAAGACCTGCCCACCGCCGCACACCTCAAAACCTTTCAACCGATCGATGAACTGGACAGTCAAGGGGAAACGCACGGTACGGAATGCGCGCAGGTCGTCCATGGCGCAGCCCCCGACGCCGATCTGTTCATCGCCTATTTCGACGATGAAGCCAGCCATACGAAGGCGCTCAACTGGCTGATCAGCCAAAAAGTGCAGATCATCTCGTACTCGATCGGTTCGTCGGTTGGGCCACGCGATGGCACTTTCGGCGAGTCGCTGCAAGTCGATAAGGTCGTCCAGAAGACGGGCGTGTTGTGGATGGTTGCGGCGGGAAACGAAGCCACCGATCACAGCAGCTTCCAATACAACGACTCGAAGGGTGACGGTCAGCACCATTTCGATAACAACAACGACTCGCTGCCCTTCCAGACAGGTGCGCCGCAAACCAGCGTCGTGCTCAACTGGAACGGCAACTGGCAGGGTGGCGAGCAGGACGAATACGACTTCTCGATCCTGGACAAGGATGGCAACGAAGTCGCCAGCGCTGCCGAACCTGTCAGCGGACGCACAAACGATCTGCCGTTTCAAGCGGTGTCGTTCGCATCGACGCCGGGTGACATCTACTATCTGGTGATCCGCAAGAATCACGCCGCCGCCGATAACATCCTCGATATTTTCATCGATAACTCGGCGCTGCCAAAATGGGCGCGCGTGGCCGATCACAGCGTAACCGTGCCCGCCGACTCGAACAGTGCGTTCACCATCGGCGCGAGCGGCCTGACTAAAGATGTGATCGAGCCGTTCAGTTCGCAGGGACCGACCAACGATGACCGCATCAAGCCGGATATTGTCGCGCCCGATGGCGAAATTCTGCCCGATAACCCAGATGGCTTTTTTGGCACGTCCGGCGCGACGCCACTGGCCGCAGGCGCAGCCGCGCTCGTGATGCAGGCATTCCCGAACTTGACAGGCCCGGAAGTCAAATCCTATCTGATGGCACACGTCAAAGACCTGGGCAAAAAAGGTCTCGATCCTGTATATGGCGCGGGACGCATCGCGCTACCTGATCCGTCCACGCTGAATGCTGCGACCGGTCCGCAACAGCCAACCGCTGATGCGGGTTCGCCGACTTTGACCCCCGTTGGCAAGCCGACCAAGACGGGCAAACCCACCAAGACGCCGGTCAAAAAACCGTCGCCAGTGGCAACTACGGATAACTCCGCTTCGCCCACTGATACCTCCACAAGCCCAGGTTCCGGTGACGTGACGGCTTCAATCACCGATAGCAACGTCAAGTTCAACGTCAAGCAAAACGGCGTGAAGGGTATCCAAATCAACGTCTCGTTCCAGGTCAGCGGATTCAAAGGGAAGCAGGGGATCATCGCGCTGCAAGTCTTTGAATCGGATGGGATCACGGCGGTCCCATCGGTGACGAGCGACTTTTCGGTGGGCAAGACGTTGGGAACGGGAGCACTGTTCAAACCGGGGTACGATCAGACGGAGTACAACAACTTGCCACTGTTCCTGCCCAACTCGGAGTTTGGCAAACTCAGCAAGGGATCACATGATCTGGTGTATGTAATCACGATCTTGGATGCCAGCGATAAAAGCAACATCCAGGTCATCCTGCAAAGCGATCCCGTGCCGATCACGGTGAAGAAGTAAAGAACCTCACCCCCAACCCCCTTTCCGTGATGACGGAGAGGGGACGCCGTGCGCTGGGGGGGTAGTTGTTACCCAGAACCCGTATGAGGCAATGACTTCGCTGAAACGCCTTTCAGCGTACTGCTGAACAAGCCTCTCTTAATTTGTTTTTAGCCCGGTGGCTTCAGCGCCGGGCTATTTCTTGCGGTGACTGCCGCGCTTGATCGCTACTGCGCGCCGCCGCCGGAAGCACGCTTTGCGTTGGCCGCCGTGCAGCCCGTCAACGCACTGCAAAATGCCGCGCAGACCGAGTCGTCCGTCGCAAAGTAGAACACTTGATACGTGTTGTTGTTGGCGCTCAAGGTATAGGCATTCGTACAGGGCTTCGGGCCGACGCCTTGCGGGCTGTTGCCAACCGGATTGAGACAGGTTAACAGCACATTTGGGTTTTGCAGCACGGCCATGTTGATAATCATGATCGCGCCGCTGTTGACGGCGTTCGCGGAGTTGGTGAAAACCGCCGCCTCATAGCCGCCCGCGTTATGGTAACAAGTTGACAAGCGATTCGCGGCAGTGATCAATGCCGAAATCTCAATGTTGCCAGTCAGCAGCGCGCCGCCCGCCGCCGCCTTCGCAAACGCATCCTGCACATCTGCGGTCAGAATGCGCGTGTAGCCCGCGATACTGGGCATCAACACGCTCGTCGAAACATCTTTAGTCGGGGCGGGGCCGGTGATGGCACTGCACGCGCTGAGCACCAACGCCACGATCAACACGGCGATCGGCGGGCGCGTCCGCGTCAAAGTTTGAGAAAGGGTCACAATAGCCTCCTTTGGATTGAACCGAAGTTCAAAAACCGGATCATGTGACTGATCATACTATAAGTGTGCGCTTTTGAGCGAATGAGGAAATAAAACGGGCGGCCCACAGTGGGCCGCCCGTTTTTGATCGCCCGTTTGGGTAGCAGTTTGCCTAGAATGAGCCGCGCGGCGCAGAAACCGCTTGCGTCGCCAATTCGGTGGCGATGATCGGCGGCGCGATCACGGGTGGCACGACGACCGGCGCACCCGGCAGCTTGGCGATCTCGAAGCGCAAGATACGCCCCGTACCTGCATCGGCCAGGAATACGTTGCCACTATTATCGACCGCGATGCCGCCCAACACGTCGAAATGATTGAGATCGGAGCCGCCCTTCGCGCCGAACATCACCAGCGGCAGCGCGCCGCCCTGCGCATTCAGCGCACTCACATCCCAGACCAGCACCCGCGCGACATCCGGCTCCGTGACGAAAAGGCGCGTTCCACTCGGATCGAGGGCCAAGTACGGACGGTTGCCCGTATCTTCATTCGAGCCGTTCCAACTTGGTACCGACCAACTGCTGACGAAGTTGCCGCTCAGATCGAATACTTCGATCCGGTGATTCCAGGTATCGGCCACGAACAAGTGCCCCGCCCTTTGATCGATCACCAAGCCCACTGGTTCGTTGAGTTGTCCCTGACCCGCACCCGCCGTGCCAATGTTGTAGAGGAACTTGCCATCGTTGGCATAGACACGCACGCGCTTGTTACCCGTATCAGCTACGTAGATGCGATTGAGGTCGTCCACCACGATGGCGCGCGGCCCCCAGAAACCATCGACCGCGCCGGGTTGTGCGCCTTGTGTCTGCTCGAAGTGGCCCCACATGCGGACAAACTGGTGATTGGCATCGAACACCTCCACACGGTGATTCCAGGTATCGGCCACATACACCATGCCATCTTTGCCGACGGCCATGTCCCAGGGTTCTTTGAACGTGCCGCCCGGCGCAGCGGCTTTATCCGCATCACCGAACGAGCCAAACTGGTTGATAATCGCGCCGGACGTGCTGACGGTCAAGATGCGCGCGTTCTTGCTGTCGGCGATGACGAGATTGCCGCTCGCGTCGAAGGTCAGGCCGCGCGGATGATCAAACTGTCCGTCGGCGGGTCCGTTGCTGCCAAAAGCGGCGGTTGCCACGCAGGTCGGGCAGTTCAGCTTGGCGAAAGAGTCGGCGGGCAGCGCAGCACTGGCGGTCGCCCCACCAACACCCATATCCCAAACCTGGGCGGCCACATCTTTGCGGACATAAAAGACCATGCGATCGGCGACCGGCCACTGACTGATGTCTAGGTTTTTGTTGGTGGCGGTGGCATATGACGCATAATCACGATTCCACCAGATGCTCCACAAACCGTCGCGCAATGCGCCGCTCTTAATGCTCGGATCGGCGCTGTTGTCGAGTGCGAACACGTTATCGATGCGCTGCGGCGTCAGATCGAAGTAATCCTGCATCGGCCACCATAGGCGGATGAAGTTGTACTTGTAGAACTTGTCGCCCAGTTGCGCCTCAAGGTTGGTGCTATGAGTGAGGCTCACTACAATCGCCGAGTAGGCTTCGAGGTCGGTGGTACTCGTTGTGTTACCCAAGAAGGTCGCATTTGAATATTGGCGGAAGTACCACGACCCCGGCCACGATACATCATCATCATAGGCGACTTTGATGCCCATGCCGTCGGTGGTTTGCAAGCTCAACTCTTGAATCTTGTTCATCACCGTTTTCATAGCGGGCGCGCCGTGCGCATACACGCCGAACTCGGTGGCATAGTCAAAATCGATATACGCGAAACGCCAAGCTGTCCGCGCGGTTGCGACGCCCAACAGCACGAACACGCCGATCAACATGATCCTCAGCGTTTGGCGCGCGCCGATCCGCGTGAAGATCGAAACGATGCCATACAAGACCACGAGCGTCACCAGCAGCGCGGCGAACCACACGCCCGTTTGCAGCAGTTGATCGCGGTCGAGTCCGGCGAACGGTCGATTGCTGACGAAAAACGCGCCAAACACATTCAGAAGCGCAATAATCAGCAGTGGAGTCAGCAGCAGCAGCGCCCAACCCGCCCGGAAGAACTGCGGCCACTCGACGCGATCGAGCAAGTTGCCGACGAACGCGCCCGTGATCAAAATCAGTGGGATCGTCAAATGGGTGGTGAGCCAGGGCATCTTTTCGCCGGAAATAGTGAACGCATAGATGATCAGCACCGCCCAAAACGCGACGAAGCCAAAGAACGGCAACCGTTCCAAGCGCTCCGCCCCACCGAAGATGCGCGGCTTCTCGATCGGATCAGGCAACGGCGGCAGGCTCGATATGCCCGACTCGTCGGGTTCGTCGAACGCTTCGGCAGCCGGTGTCAGATTCAGATCGTCAGCAGGCATGTCCTCAGTGGCGGCGACATCGAAGGCCACAGTCGCGTGCCCGATCTGGGTTTGATCGAACGGCGGCACTTCCGTGCTCATGAAGCCCTCGGCAGGGATGATTCCCGCTTCGACCGCCAGTGCCGCCGCCTCATCCAGCACCGCGGTGTGGGCGAGCAGCGTCGCCTGTGCCACATCCAAATAGCGATCGGCACGGAAGCGCCAATACAGGACCAAAGCGCCGACGCCCGCCAACAGTGCGCCGATCAGCGGCAGGTACTCATAGACGGGCAGTTCCACCAGCAAGTAATAATACTGCGGCTGGCTGCCCCGTCGGACACCCTGCTGCGCCAACCAATAGCCCAGGGAGCCGATCACGCCGGAGATGAGGCCGCCCGGATTGGTGAACACGGTCGTGTAAAAGAACGCACACAGGCCATAGAAAACCGACGCGCACGCCACCCACAATTCGGGTTTCCAGCACAGCCCGCCCACGATCGCCACCAGTGCGAACGGGATCACCGTGACGAGCACGGCACTGGCCGTTTCGGTCGCCACCGGATAATTATCCAGTTGATAGCCCGCCAGAAACAGCGGGAGCGCCGTCAGCCAGGGCAGGATCAGCGTACCGAGCACGACCAGCGCATCGAAAACCGGGTAGCGTTTCATCTCCTCGAAAAACGGAGTCGCCACGCGCAAACCGATCAATCCGATGCAGGCCGCAATGCAGATCAGCCAAGTGGCGGCGATATAGATATTATTTTTTACAATGTCGGCTGCCGCGCCCTTGTTGGCGCTGCGTTCTTCGACGAACACGAGCACCGCGCACACGATCAAAGCTACGCCGAGGATGACCAGGAGTTCGCCCCAGGGGATACGCCGCGCGCGCAGCGTGAAGCCCACGAACATCGTACCCAGCACGACGCCCAGCAAGACCAGCGCTGTGAGCACCGTCCAGGCCACCATGTGATATAACGTCGTGCTCGCGTTCGGATCGTCGGCGGCAAACGCGATCGACGGCTTGGCGATCGTCAGTATCACGATCATAATCAGCGCCGCCACGCTCCCCAGGATGATGCCGACCGTCAGCGTTTGCAGCGTCGAGTTGGCGCGATCACCAACCGCCCCAAGCACGATCAGAATCGGCTTGAAAATCGCCGCCGCCAGCAAGATCAAGAGGATCAATACGCCGGTTTGGATGACGACACGTGGCAAAGTGAGATTGTGTCCCGCCAAAAAATCACTGAAAAGGCCACCGATCAGCAGCGCACCACCCGCAAGTATCGCCAGGCCGATCAATCCGCCGATCACCACTCCCACTACCGGGTTCGTCTCACCCGATCGCAAACCTTGTACCACCTGCACCAGCCAATACAGTGTCATGAAACCGCCGAAGATGGCGATGTACATGAAGCCCGTCTCTTTGGAGGCCAAGTTGAGCAGCGTCGCGCCCGCAAAGATCACCATCCAGTGAACCTTGCCGGAGACCTTGCCGTCGAGGTATTGAAACAGCGCGAAAACCATGATCATCGTGAAGAAGATCGCGGGGGTGTCTTCGCGGATATAGCGGTTATGGAAAAGCACCATCGGGCTGATCAGCAGCAGCACCGACGTGACCATCGCGCCGCGCTTGCCGAGCCAGCGCTCGAACAAGAACCTGGGCATCATCACGAGCATGATGCCCAGGATGGCCGGGTACAAACGCGCCGTAAAATCCGAGTCGCCGAATAAAAAGTAGAAAAAAGCGACGGCGTGGAACAAAACCGGGCCGTGCATCAGCGGCGTGTGCTGAAACTCGCCCTTTTTGTACAGGTCGAAGCTGAAGCGCGTGTGCAGTGATTCGTCGTGGCTCATTACGCGGTCGCCGAGGTTGACCATACGTGTCAGCACCGCCGTGGCGAAGAGCACAACATAAAAGATCAACTGCCAGTCGAGCGTATACGCGCGCGCCAGCAATTGATTCAACGGATTGGCAGCGCGGTCAGCGTTCAGTTCGCCGATGCCGCTCGCTTGGGGAAATTGCTCGACAGTAGCCATACCTTCGATCCTTTGACACTTTCGATTCGACGCTTATAAAGATGAACAGCGGACGCGGCAAGCCCTCATCCCCACCCCAGGCCTTGTTTTGTATGGACGACGGCTATCCGCGTCCGGAAAAATCCA
>JBBRMW010000013.1:0-42834 GCA_038230635.1 Aggregatilineales bacterium
AGTTTGCGCGCAGTTATATCATGATTGATTGCCACAATCCCGAATGGCATACCATTATCATCCTTGATGAGGTCAAAGGACCCTTCCACATGGAGCGATCGTCCGTCTTTGCGACATTGTGTGACTGCACCTGACCAATGCCCATGGGCGAAGAATATTCTCAACATTCGCGCACGGCTTTCGCCATCCTGGGTTTGTGTTTGTAAGAGCGGTTCGCTGTTTTTGCCCACCACTTCTTCGGCGGTCCAACCATACATACGCTCTGCCGCCCGATTCCAACTCTGTATATTGAATTCTAAGTCAGTAGATATCACCGCATCGGTCACATTTTCTTGTATGCTGGCATGATAATGCAGCCGTTGTTCACGCTCTTTGCGTTCGGTGATGTCATCGATATTGCAGACCAACCCATCGCCTCGGATGTCGCCAGCATTAATAAAACCGATCCCAATCTGGGCATCGAACCGCGTGCCATCCTTACGCAGTGCCCGTATTTCTGCATGGTCGCCCACTCGATCCAGCATCACGGAATAGATGAGCAGTGCCAGCCGATCCCGATCTTCAGGCACGGCCAGATCGAGCAGCGGCTTGCCAAAATAGGCGTCTGGTTCGCACGCAAACAATGTGTTAAACGTCGCATTCGCCTGTTGGATCCCGCCACCCGAGAAAACCAACAAGATCCCGTCGACGCTGTTATTAAGTATCGCCTCGACGCGCCTCTTTGTCCGGTTTAACTCGCTTGTGCGCAGTTCGACCAGTTTTTCCAAATGCTCGCGGTATTCGGCCAACTCGGCTTCGTTTCGCTTATTTTCCGTCACATCGCGCCCGACGGCTTGATATTCGACGATGTTGTTGTGTTCATCCAGCAGCGCCCGCTCCGTCCATTGAATCCAGCGCACGCTGCCATCCGCCAGCACTGAGTGATGCTCCGAGGTCACCACCGGCGTCGCCACGCTTAAGGCCGCGAAATGCGCTTTGGCCTGTACCTGTTCATCAGGGGGCAGCAGGTCCATAATGCTGCGCCCCAGCAGTTCATGCGGCTGTTTGCCGTACATTTTACTGTGCGCCGGGTTGACAAACGTCAGAATGAAATTCGAATCATAGCGGCAGATTAATTCGGTTTGGTCTTCGACGACGCGCCGATATTGTTCCTCGCCCGCCAGCAGCGCATCCTCGATCACCTTGCGTTCCAGTGCATAATTTAGCGCGCGTACCAGCAGCGGTCCGCTGATCTGGCCCTTGACCAGATAATCTTGCGCGCCACGCCGCACCGCCTCGACCGCATGTTCATCATTATCCAGCCCACTCAGGATCACGATCGGCAGGTGTGGAAACTGCGCCTGCACCGTGCTGAACGTCTCCAGCCCATGACTGTCTGGCAGCCCCATGTCGAGCAGCAGCACATCGACCTGACTATCCGCTGCTTCCAGATAACGCAGGCCCGCCGCGAGCGAGCTGCTCCAGTGCGTTTCAAATTGGGCGTGGCTCTCGCTCAGCAGGTGTTCCCTAAAGAGGATATAGTCGTCCTCATTATCTTCGATCATCAGTATCCGCATCATATTATCTTCCTTCTGCGGTGGGCACCCTGGATACCGATCCCCAATAGGTCGAAAATTTCTGAATGATGCTCATCATTTCGCGCACGCTGGGCGGCTTATGGATATAGGAACAAGCGCCGCTGCTGAATGAGTGGAACACATCTTCTTCGCGGTCACTGGTCGTCAGCATGATGATCGGTATGTACTGAAGCAGAGGATTCGCCTTCACCGCCCGCAGTACCTCGAAGCCGTTCATCTTCGGCATATTGATGTCCAGCAATATCAGCCCCGGCAGCGTTTCATCGCTGTATAGACCGCGCCGATTAAGGTAATCCATCGCTTCCTCGCCGTCGTGGGCGATATGCGTGATCTGGAGCGCGGTCTGCTGATCGAATGCTTCGCTGATCAGCAAAATATCGTCGTCGTTGTCGTCAACCAGCAAGATGGACATGGGCTGCCTCGTCATCGTTTGCTTGAACTCGTTTTGCATTTAGGGTGGTGCTGCGACACCAAACGTGATGAAAAATTCCGCACCACCATCGGCGCGCGGCTGTGCCCAGGCGCGACCACCATGCCGTTCTGCCACCTCGCGCACGATCGCCAGCCCGGCTCCGGTGCCTTCGATCTCGCGCCCCACCGCCCGCTGAAACAAGCCGAAGATGCGCTCCACATACTCTGGCGATAACCCAATCCCTCGATCGCGCACGACCAACCCTACTCCGTCGGCGCTCTCGGCGGCAGGTTGATACACGCTGATCTCGATCTCTGGTGCAAAATTCGGTCGCGTAAATTTGAGTGCGTTGGCAAGCAGATTGAACAACGCCTGCCGCGCCCAGAAGCGATCGACGAACAAATCCGGCAGCGGACTGATCAGCGTAATTTTGGCCGTGCTCGCCGCGATCTGCGCTTCGAGCGGCTTCAACGCTTCCGCAATCAGCGTCTCGCTGCTGATCCGTTCGGCGGGCGCAACTTTGCGCTGTGCCCGCGAAAGCTGCAAAACATCTTCGATCAGCCGATCCATGCGATCGCCCGCGCGTATGATCCGCGCCAGAAAATCCTGCCCTTTGGCGTCCAACTGCGCGCTGTACCGCTCACCCACCATCTGTGAAAAGTTTCGGATCGCGCGCAGCGGTTCCCGTAGATCGTGCGACGTGATATACAGCAGCGTCTCCAAGTCACGATTTTTGCGATCCATTTCCAGTTCATAGCGCTTGCGATCTGTGATGTCGGCGATCATGCCAACGGTCCCCGTATACTGTTTTTCGGCATCAAACAGCGGAGTCGAGTTGATGAGTACCCACACTTTGCTGCCATCTTTGCGCTTAAACTGAATATCGTATTGGGACGAAATGCCCTGTCGCCGCCGTTCGAGGATTCCCGCCAGATCGGGGTGAATCGCGTCGTCCATAAACTCGGTCGGCGAGCGGCTGCTGATTTCCTCGGCGGTATACCCCAGCATTGACGCCATCGATGTGTTGATGAACGTCGTATTGGCTTTGGCATCGGTCATCCAGACCCCTTCTTGTGCCGATTCAAGAATTTGCTGGTAGCGTGTTTCACTCTCGCGCTGTGCCGCTTCCGCGCGTTTGATCTCGGCCAGATAGCTTTCCAACTGGATTGTGTGCTGCATCAGGTCTTCGGTCAGTCGCGCCTGTCGAATGGCGACACTCAGTTGATCGGCCACCACCTCGATGATTTCGCGGTGCTCTGCGCTGAAAAACGCGGGCGTGTCGGCGATCAGATAGATCGAGCCAATCGGACGCCCCTCATCGATCAACATGACTTGCAGCGAGGACTGGATACCTTCTTGCATGAGTCGGATTTGGATGGGGCGTGGCACTTCCAATGCGCGTAAATCATCGATGATCACAATTTTTTCGGTTCCAAATTGTTCAATCCAACCTGCCAAAACTGGAACACGTACCCCCACCCCCAACGACGATGCAAACTCCATGTCGGCGGCCAGTACCACCCATTCGCGGCTGGTCCAATCGATGACGCCCACGCTCACACATTGACACGGGATCAACCGCCGCACGTATTGGAGGCCGGCCCCAACCAATTCTTCGAGCGATCGGGCTTCGATGATCCCAATATCGATTGCGCGCAGCATCTCCAGCCGCTGCGCATAACGCTGCAAGCCTGTTTCCGCCTGCTGCAACGCCGTCAGTTGCGCCGCTTGCTCGACTGCCCGCCGTGCCAACTCCTCCGAAAGGCGCAGTTGATGGATGGCGACGGCCAGTTGACCCGCGCATTGTGCCGCAATTTCTCGATACTCGTCATTAAAATAGCCGGGTATGTTGGCGTTCAAGCCCAACATTCCGATCCGGCGACCCTGCACAACGCACAACGCTTGGAGGCCACATATCAGACCGTCGTGAATCAACTGGGCGTATCCGGGCGGCAGTGGTTCGGGTACAAGTCGCAAATCGTCAATTAGACGGATATTGGCCGCGTCAAAACCTACAAACCAATCCGGCGGGAGCGCTGCACGCAGGCCTTTAGTCAGTGTACTTGGACGATTCATATCATCGGCGAAAATAACCAATTCCTGGGTGGTCTCGTCGATGAGTAGCAAGGACACCCGTTGACACGGAATGAGCCGCCGAATCCGTCGCAAAACGCTATCAACGAGCGCTTGAATCGACCGTGCTTCAATGATGCCGGCGTCGATTTCACGCAGGATTTCGAGCCGCTGCGCATAACGGTGGCGTGTAAACTCCGCTTGTTTGAGTTCGGCGATATGGCGTTGTTGCTGCGCGGCTTCGATCGCCAGCGCCTCCGAAAGGCGCAGTTGATGGATGGCAACCGCCAGTTGATCGGCCACCTGCACGGCAATTTCCTGATGCTCAAGGGTAAAAAACCCCACTATGTCCGCCATCAAGGTCAGCAAACCAATCGGCCTTCCCTGGAGCATGATCAACGTGCGCATAAACGTGACCATCCCCTCCTTGATGAGTTGTATATAGAAGGGCGGCGGGTTTGGCAGCCTCCGCAAGTCGTTGATAAGATGCGTTTTCCCCCCAGCAAATGCGTCGAACCAGCCGTTTTGCAGGGGCGCGCGCGTACCCGGCTGACCGAACGAAGCGCCCTTGATATTCATGGCAAAGACGATCCATTCGTTGCTCTCATAATCGATTATGCCTACGCCGGCACCCTGGCAGGCGATGAGCTGTCGAATATGATTCAACGTGTTATCTACCAGTTCGGGTATCGAACGGGTTTTAATGATACCCAGATCAATTTCACGCAGAATTTCGAGGCGCTGCGCATAGTTATGCAAGGCTATTTTTGACTGTCGCAGCTCAACGGCCGTCTCATCATCCGCCGCGTTCGGCTCAGTGCTCGACGATGTTTCGGCTAATTCCGCTTCCAGTTCGGCCACTTGTGCTTGGACGATCTGGAGTTCGCGGCGTGCCTCGACGATTCGGAGGCGCAAACCTTGTTTCGTGTCTTGCATAGACTGCAACGTCTTGTCGTCTAACTGGCCCGTTCGTTAACGAACGTCAGAGAACCTAGATTTGTCAAATATTGGTAGCGGCAGTCTGCGATAGCTGGCAATTTCCACGCCAGTCTGCGACATCGTTATTTCACTTAAATAGTCAGGCAATGGATTGAATATACATTGTTCAAGGTTTCACCACCGTTCGATGTATACTGTTGCTTAGTTACTTCACTATAGCATGGTATCGTAAAATCCCCAAGTTCACGTCACAAAATAATAACAATGAATTTGTTCTGGTTGCTTGCAATAGCCATTGCTATCCCCTGCGAGGGTGTGCCCATGTCCCCCTCCGTGATTGAGGATTTACCTCACGCTCCAACCCCCTCTCCGTCCTCACGGTTCATGCACCGCCAGTTTTGTGAGAATGGGCAAAAAGAGGACGGACGAGGCAGGCCGCGTCCCTACTCGACGCGCGTGCAGCTCCCCCTCTCCGTGTTTCCGGAGCGGGGGCCGGGGGGTGTGGTGAATTCTCTCGCATTCAATCGGGATTCACGCCACTCCCACAAAAGTGTCGGTGCGTGAAGTCCTCACGGAGAGGGGGCGGCGGATGCGGCAAACTGCGTCCTTCAGCTTTCTATTCCGCCTGATACACCACGATGCCCAGCGCGTCCGTCCCGATAAACGTGCCCAATGATGGCCCATATAACGCCATCGGCTGCCGTCCCCAACCGAGTTCGGTTTGCAGGCGCTCCTGAAACTGGCGCAGCGTTTCGTTGGGTGTGCCGTTGCTATGCAAAATCACCGTGCGATCAGTGGACTCGAACTCCGCCGCGAATTCGACCAGCTTGTCGATCGCCTGCGCCCGCGTGCGAACCTTTTCCATCGCCACCAGTTCGCCGTCCTCGATCGTCAAAAAGGGTCGGATACCCAGCATTGCGCCCAGGATAGCCTGCGATTCGCTCACCAAGCCCGCCCGTTGCAGCGCAGTGAACGTCTCGCTGTAGAAGATCGTGTAGACGCTCGACACTTGTTTGCGGATGGAACGCGCCACCGCCTCAATCGAATCCGTTTGTGCCGCCATTTTTGCCGCCGCTTCGACCAGCAGTGCCAGCCCGACCGAGGTCGTCAGCGAGTCGATCAACTGGATATTGCAGCGCCCCAGCAGCGGATGAGTGGCCGCCTGGGAATTTTCCAAGGTCTTGCTCAGCGCCCGCGAAATGTGGATCGAAAGGATTTGATCGGTGCTGCGATATAAGTTTTGATACACGTCGGCGAACTGCTCGACAGTCGGCGGCGTCAGGATCGGCGCACTGCCGCTGTTCGCCAGCTTAAAAAAGCCCAATGGGTCGAGATCGATCCCTTCGCGGAAGCGCTGACTGCCAAACGTGATCGTCTGCGGGATCACGATGATCCCATACTCCGCGATCACGTCCGGGTTGAGAAACTGCGCCGAGCTATCGGTGACGATCCGAATCTTGCCGCCGCTCATCGGGCGTGGTTACTCCACACTCAGAATGTAGAAATAGTGCGGTTGGCCGCCCTGGAAGAACTCGAACTCTTGCGCCGGATACGTCTCGCGCAAGGATTCGGTCAGCATTTCCGCCTCTTCCGCCGACACTTCATTGCCATAATACAGCGTGATCAATTCGTGATCGGTAACGGCCATCCGCCAAAGCAGATTCTTAACCAGCGCCGTCAGGTGATCATCGCTGAGCGTCAGTACGCCGTCGATCAGCCCGATGATTTGGCCTTCCTGCACATCTACGCCATCGATCTGGATGCTGCGCGTCGCCCGCGTCACCTCACCCGTAATCACGCCTAGCCGCGCCGCGCTCATCGCCTCTTGCACCGCTTCCGGCTCACCTTCCGCGTTGAACGACAGCATCGCCGCGATTCCCTGCGGCACACTGCGCGTCGGCACGACCAACACCGTTTTATCGGTGACGCCTTTGGCCGCTTGTTCGGCGGTCAGGATAATGTTCTTATTATTCGGCAGCAGGATGACCTTGTCGGTATCCAGGCGGGCGATGGCATCGATCAATTCGCCACCGCTCGGATTCATCGACTGGCCGCCGCTGATCACCTCGGCCACGCCCAAACCATTAAACACGCGCCGCAAACCTTCGCCGGGTACAACCGCGATCACCGCGATCTCGCCGGGATTGACCGGCACGACCGTCCCCCCCATCGTCGGTGCGGCTTCGTCGGCACGTCCCGCAATATAGCCGACCGACTGCGCCTGCATATTTTCGACCACCACATCTTCGATCGCGCCCAGACTCACGCCATAGCTGAGCGGTTCACCCGGATCGTGGACGTGAATATGCACTTTGATCAGCGTGTCGTCGCCGACCACTACCATCGAATCGCCCATCGCGCCGATCGTCGCCCGCACCGCCGCAATATCGAGGTGGTCGCCGAGCAGCACGAACTGCACATCATAGCCATAGCCCAGTGGATCAGCCGATTTGAGCGTCTCGCCTAGATCGCCGGAATCGATCCCGAAATCGAAGTCGCCCAGTGCTGATGATTCGCTCTGCGCCGCCCGCAGCATTCCTTCCAGCAGATAGAGCAAACCCTGCCCGCCCGAATCCACCACGCGCGCTTTTTTGAGGATCGGCAGCAGTTCCGGCGTATGCGCCACCGACTGGCGACCGCGCGTCACCGCCCGCTGCAACACCTCCCGCAGATCGCTCGTCTCTTTGACCGCGATCTCGACTTCCTCCCCGATCTCGCGGGCGACCGTCAGGATCGTGCCCTCAGTCGGATTCTGGACGACGCCATACGCCAACCGCACTGCTTCCGCCCAGGCGCGCGCGAACAATGCGCCATCGGCAGTCGCATGACCGCTCAGTTCATGGGCGAAACCGCGCAGCATTTCCGACAGGATCGTGCCGCTGTTGCCACGTGATCCGCGCAGCGCACCATGCGCGAATCGCACGCTGATCTTGCCGATCTCTGGTTGATCGTTGGAGACGATTTCTTTGTAGGCATTGCGGACAGTCAGCAGCATATTCGTGCCGGTATCGCCATCGGGCACGGGGAACACGTTCAATTGATCGACGCGCTTGTAGTTTTGTTCGAGCCAAGCCAGCGCCCCAGCCAAAAGCCGCTTGAACAGCAGGCCATCGCAGGTGGTTACAGGGGTGGGAATTTTTGTTGGTGCATCCATTGATAATCGCGCTTTTTCTTGAATCCTAACGATCTTTGACTAAAACCCGCAAGCATAGCGGATGTTACGCCAAGATTCAAGGCTTGCGCGAGGACTGTACCATTACAACTTCGTATCACGGTTGCGATTGGGGTACCGATCGACCCTTACTCGGTCAAGTGCCATGTTTTGGATTTTGTCTACCTTACATTGCTCGCTGATCGCTGTCCGCCCGACTGACCAATCTTCATAACCTACCCGATTCAAGATACAAACAGATGGTCAAAGAATTCTGACTGAATCGAGGTTGTCCATGTTTTGCTTCATTACAACGATGTTCACCCTGCTTTCTGTTGTCGTGACGGGTCTTCCCCGCTTCCAGACCGCAACACCTGACGTACCGTTTGCCCAAGCCGTCTATCCGAACTTGATCGTGCGGACGCTCCAGCCGGAGTGCGGCACGACAGGGGCTGGGGATCCGGCCTACTTCGGTTCGCAGAACAATTCCTTTATGATTAATCTGGATGAGGGTGGCCTGACGCTGTGTGTGAATTACAACACGATCGTTCATATCCAGGTGCCTACCAACTTCAATCTGACATCTTCTTCGTCGGAAGATTTCGCCTACTCAGGCGATAAAAAACAACTGGTCGCAATGTGCAATAACAAGACGCTGCTATTGATCGATCCCCGGAAACGGACACTCATGCAGGTAGGCACGGATTCGTGCGAGGAAAAACCCGCTTGGTCGAAGGATGAGCGCTTTCTGAGTTACAAGACGACGGATGATCAGGCGGAGGTCTGGCGCACCTATGACGTTGAGAAGAAGACATTTGCGCCAGGACAGGACCCGGCCTTGCCCACAGTCCCAGAAACAGGGTTGGTCTTTACGGAGAAATCAAGTGAGGATCTGGCAATCTGTCAAGGCAAAACCGTTGGTGAGTCGTTCACTGGTGGGTTTTCTCTAGTCACGTTACGCGATGCCACGACCGGAACGGACACGCTGATCACCTGCGTGCGTGCGCAACTGAGCGTCGATATGACCCTGGATGACGGTAAGATCATCCTTTTGAGCAATACGGATAAAACGGTACAAAAAGGACTCCATGAACTGCTCCTGTTCGATCCGAAGTCGCTAGACTTGACCAGTATCGGGTTGGTGAACCTCCCGGATGAAGGTGTCGAGACCGCACAGTACGTGTTCGTACCTTCCAAGAAAGCGTTGTATTTCGTCCAGGCGAAAAAAGGCGCTGATGGTCAAATCATGAAGGACTGCGCGCTCGTCTCGGAAGACTTGACCACGCGCCAACAAACGACGATTGAGCCGACCCGCTGCAATTACCCTGCCGATCTCACGTATCTGCCCGTGTCGAACGAACTGTTGTACTTGCAATATGCCCCTGCGAATGGCACGTATGCGGGAAGCGACACGTCGCCGGCTACCCTCCGACAAATGGATTTGAAGACGGGAAAAACTACCGCTCAGGAAACCAGGGGCATTCAGAAGATCGCCGCCGTCTCCCCCAATGGTGAGCGTTATGTGGTGATCCTCGAAGATTTGGCGATAAACCATTCCGTTCGCCAGTTTGATAAGCCCGAATCTTCCGACGACCCACACTTCCTAGTCTACGATAGCCAGACGAGAGAGACTGTCTATGAGAATTCATTTGGTGACAGGTTTTATTATGGGAGTGAAATCGAATGGCATTGGTCATTCGAGTGGGCACGCGACGGCAACGGATTCCTGTTCGACCATTACGGAGATTACTATGTCTCGCTGCCCAATGCACTCGCCGTGCAACTTGATCATGGGTCGCTGAAATGCACTTTTGAAGGAACACCGGAGTGCATACGTAGCTATCCAATCTGGTCGCCCGGAGGCCGTTACCTGCTGGTTTATACGGAGGAGGGACTCAAAGTGGTGCGCCGCTCCGACAATCGCGTGATCCCGATCACGAAGGTTCTGGAGGGGAATGACTACTTCCTTAAGGCAGAGTGGTCCATTGACGACAAGCTGATCGTGGACGCTTTCCCACGGACATATGACCCGTTTGTGATGAGCCTGAAACGCTGGCAGGTCGATCCGGCACTGGCAAGGTAGCGCCTTTAACGCAATGTCATGATCAGCGTGTACTGCGTCATGCTGATCAGGCAACAGAAGCGCTGGCGAAGCTATCGTGAGCGCTTAATAGAAGCATAGAATATTATGTATGGGCTGTCGATAATCTGCGGTCAATCGACCCAGATTTCGACCCGCTCGTTTTCGTCTTTGTTTTCCAGATCGACGACCTTGCCCGTCGCGCCATTTTGCAGCGCGTCCATGATCCCGGCATAGTCGATGTTGGTATCACGCGGCGTGAAGCGCGCGCCCATCTTGATCCCGACGCGCACCAAACCCATCGGAATGTTGACGCTGACTTTGGTCGATCCGCTCTTGAGATCGGTCACTTTGACGCGCATCCAACGTGCATCGCGGACATCACCGCCCATCGTCTGGCGCTTGGCCTGCGATTGCAGTGCCGCCAGCAGGCGCGTTCCCTCATCGGCGCTGATCGTGCCGCCGCGAATCATTTCCAGGATTTTCATACGTTCTTCAGCCGTTGTCATGACGTTTGCTCTTCCTTGTTTGGATTATCGATCAGGGTCAATTTCGCAATATTTCATCGATCACCTGCGAGGCGACTCCCCCTCTCCGTAATCACAGAGAGGGGGTAAGGGGGTGAGGTTCTTCTGTAAAATCGAGCCGCATATGAATATCCGTGCGGCGCGGCTCGAACCCATATTTGCGGAACACCTCGCTCGCCGTCTCATCGTCGGTCGGGTGTTCTGTGATCACGGCGCGCCGCCGTCCTTCGAGCCGCCGCAGCAGATAGTTGATCAGCGGGTCTTCGAGCTTGCCACGCTCGAACGGATGCACCAGCAGGTCGAATCGATCGGATGCGCCAAAAGCCATCGTCAGCCGCAGCGCCGCCGTCAATCCGGCGCGTTCACGTTGTGATGGTTCGCGGTACACGATCAACGGTTCATCGGCGCGCCCGCTCAGGCCATACAGCAGCCCCTTGAGCGGCGGCATCTGAAAGGAGCCTGGATAGGTCGGACGCAACCACCCCATGCCGCCCAACTTGTTCGGGCGCACCAGCGTCGCCAGATCGAATTCGGCACGCCATTCCTGCGGCGATCGCAGCGTGACGGCGGGCGCATCCGACGATCGGTGAGGTGTACGTCCGCTGGCGGGTCGCACCCAGCGCGTGAAGGTGCGCTCCGCACGGAAGCCGAGTCGCTCGTACAGGGCGCGCGCCCGGACATTCGCCTGATCGACTTGCAAAATGGCGAATGTGCTGCCCATCCGTCGGCTCATATCCAGCGTCGCATCGAGCAGACTGCGTGCCAGCCCACGCTGACGAAAATCAGGGTGTACCACAACATTCGAGATCACCGCGCCGCGCCCGAAGTTACGTGGAAAATGCGCGCCCGTCAGCGTCACGTTACCGATCAGCTTGCCTTCTTCGATCCATACGAAGCCTTCTTGGAGGCCGCTTAATACGCCATCCAGCCGAAACAGTGCCCGCGCCAGCCAGCCGGAATGGTGCAGGGCGCGCATTTCGCGGATCGCCGCGCGTCCTGCTTCGTCGATGGTCGCCGCGAAGCCGATTTCCAACAACTCCGCGAGGCTGCCGAGATCGGTGGGCAGGCGCACGGGGCGCAAACCGTTATGGGGCGACTCATCGACCTGAGCGACCATCGCTTACGTGCGTCCTTCCAGGGCGGCCAGCAAACGCTCCGCCTCCTCGACCGAAATTTGCTTCGATTCAACCATGCGCAGGATCAATAGCCGCTCGTTATCGCTGACTGGCTCGTTCGGCGCAACGGGCGCGACCGGATCGCGCGCGGACATTGGCGAGCGTGGCGGCATGGGGGGCATCGGTGGGCGCGGTGGCATCGGCGGACGTCCTGGCCCCGGATTGAAACCACGACGCGCCCGATCGCCCCACGAAATATTGAATCCGCCGCCCTGCATCCGCTCAAAGTCGCGTTGCGCGCGATCCGCGGCACGTTCGGTGGCGCGGCGCGCTTTATCGGCGGCACGCTGCACTTGATCACGGGCGCGCTCGGCGTCCTGACGGGCACGATCGGCATCCCGCTTGGTCTCGGAAAACACCCGATCGAAATCGAAATCGAACCCAATATCGAACGCGCCGCCGAAAAAGCGCCGCCCATCGGTTTGATTTACGATACGCACATCCGCCTCAGAGTCGAGTTTGACGTGCGCTGCACCCTCGCCGATCGTGACCAATTTGCGCCCACCCTCCTCAAGAGGCTGGGTCTGGGCATCACGCGCCTCGACCACCACGTCTTCGGCCACCACCGAAAATTGCACGTTCGCATCCGGCGATACTTGGCACACAATATCCGAGCCAGCCGTGAAGCTATATTCATGTTCCGGCTTAAAATCGAGATCGAGCACCAAATCAGCACCGATCGCATTGATCACGCAGCCGCCCTCGATTTCGCGGACATAGGCATCTGCACCAATCGCCTCGATGTGGACGCTGCCGCCGATCTCGTGCAGCGTGACATCCGCGCCCACGCTGCCAATCTGCACGTCGCTCGTCGCTTGCCGGATGCGCAAATCGGCACCCACACTTTCAATCTGCACATTGCCCACTTCGCGCAGGCTCAAATCCGCACCCACGCTGCCGATCGTGACATCGCCATGCACTTCTGTGATCTTCGCATCCGCACCCACGCCGCCAATCGAAAGGCTTGCGCCGCTGGGAATGGCGATCTCGCAATCTTCGCTGGCCGTAATCGTGACATTGTGACCATCCGGCGAAAGCTGATAATGGACGCCATCGCCGTTGATCTTGATCTCGTCTTTCGACCAGCCGCGCACGCGCAAATCCGCGCCCACCCCGGCCAGCGTGACCTGCACATCGGCAGCCACTGCAAATCTGTTGCTCATCGAATACCACTCCTTATGACTATTCTAGCTTACGATAGGATTGTTTGCCCCAGAATTTTAGACCCGTAGCCCTCACCCCCGACCCCTCGCCCTGCGGGAGAGGGGAGTCGAACCCCATTGTCGTCTCTCGCTTTGTGGCAAGGGGTCGGGGGTTGAGGGGTTCTCTATTACGCCGATTCGCCGCGCAAAACCGCAATCGCTTCGGCGGAGTTGATGCGGCCAGCGGCCAAGTCATCCAGGATGCGCTTCCGTTCCGTCTCGCTGAGCGTATCCACTTCCTCGATCGGCTCCTCGGACAGCTCGAAGCCCATGCCCACGATCACATCGCGCAGCCGTGCCCGCACCGTCGGATACGAGATATTCAGCTTGGCCTCGACCGCCTTGATCTTGCCCTCGCATTGGAGGAACGTTTCGACGAATTGCAATTGTTCGGACGTCAACTGCGACAGCCGCCCACCCTGAAAATGACCCTTGATGGTCGTGTCGCAGGTGCGGCAGTGCAGTTCCGTGATCGTCAAACTATCGCCACATACCGGACATAGACTGAGCACCGAATTCATGTCACCTCCAAAATCAACGCACAAGTCAAGATACTGAACTTCTATATTGAATAATATGGCATCAAATCGAATTTGTCAACATGGTTATTGATGTTAATTTTGATTATTTGAATATCGAGCGTAATTTTTCGGCAGATTTGATAAAGCATGTGTCAAACGGGTGTATTCAGAATTGATACGGGTTCCGGGTAAAGACTATCGCACCTGTGCGTGCGACTCCCCCTCTCCGTGATTACGGAGAGGGGGTTGGGGGGTGAGGTGAATCCTATAGTATTCAACCGGATTCCGTATGAGTGGCGAGGTGTGTTATTCAGGCTTAGGCGGCGCGGCGCTGATCAGCTTTTTCATAGCGCGCTCGAACTGGCTGAACGGCAGCATCACATGCCGATCGCAGCGCAGGCAGGCCAGCCCAATATCCGCGCCGATCCGATACACGCGCCATTGATCACCACCACAGGCATGGGGTTTGCGTGTTTGGATAACATCACCAACATGTACATCGCCGGGAGACGGGGGCATATTCGGCACCATTTTCGATCGCTGTCGGGAAGTTTAGCACGCGCTGACCACATCGCCAGATACCGCCCGCCCGTGCTAGAATAGCCCGATAAATCGATCCCCCAAATTGAAATGTTTGTGGCGATACCAATGACCGAAAACCTAGATGCGATCGTGGTCGGTGCGGGTCCCGCCGGCAGCACCGCCGCCGCCCGTCTCAGCCAACTCGGACGCCGCGTCTTGCTGCTCGATCGAGTCGGTTTTCCGCGCGATAAAACGTGCGGCGATGCGATTCAGGCGGGCGCGATCGGCATCTTGCGCGGACTGGGCTATCGTGAAACGCTCGATCCCGCGCTGTTCCACCCGATCACCGATTGGCTGATCGAAGCGCCCAATCGCACGACCGTATCGGCGCGGCTGGATACGAGCGGCCACGATCCGTATATCGCGCGTCGCGTCAATTTCGATCAACTCGTGTTCGAGCAAGCCGTGCAGAATGGCGCGCAGTTCTGTCAGGCGAGCGTCACCGCGCCGATCGTCGAGAATGGGCGCGTCGTTGGCGTCACGGCGAAAGTGGCGGGCGCACATGCAGACGAATCATTCCGCGCGCCGATCGTGATCGCCGCCGATGGCGCGACCTCGACCATCGCGCGGACGCTGCTCAAGGGGCGTGGCGACGATGTGCATTGGGCGGTGGCGATACGTTGTTATGCCGACATGCGCGACGATTTGGGGCATCGCTGCGAGTTTTATTTTCCCAAAAGCATTATGCCCGGCTATGCCTGGATGTTCCCGACAGGCGAGCGATCCGCGAACATCGGCGTGGGGCTGCGGCTCGATAAATACCGCACGCATGGCACGACACTCGATGCGCTGCTGACGCGCTTCCTCGATCTGCTCGACGATCGGGTGATCCGCGCCAGCGTGAGCGAGATCAAAAGCTGGCAACTTCCAATGGGATCGAGTCGCCACAGCCGGGTTTTCGATGGCTGCCTGTTGGTGGGCGATGCGGGCGGCTTCATTGATCCGCTGTTGGGTGCGGGCATTTACAACGCGATGCGGACGGGTCATCTGGCCGCCGAAACTGCCCATTACGCGCTCACGACGGGTGATAGCTCACGCGCTGCGATGGCGACCTTCGACCGCACCTGGAAACGCACAATGGGCTGGGGCTTGCGACGCGCGACCTGGGTACAAAAGCTGATCGTCAGGAATCCCTGGGCGATGAACGTGGTTTTCGCGCCCGCCCGCCTGCATCCCGCGATCGGGCGTAAGATCGTGATGACGCTCAGCGGTGAAAAACTTTAGGGATTCACCTCAGCCCCAGCCCCCTCACCATATGGGGCGGACGAGGCAGGCCTCGTCCCTACAAAATCCGCCATTCCTGTAGGGACGACGGCTTGCCGCGTCCGCCCGAAAACTCAGCGATACTTTTCCATTTTATCATCGATGGTTGAGCCGTCCACGCCATCGCTGATCTTGATGAATGTCAGCGCCCGCCGCACCCCCGACGCCATGCACGCTTCGTGTGCCGCGCGCGCCGCCGCGAGGCAATCATCCAGCGTGCCTTCGACGACCGTCTCCATCGGGCTGACCTGATATTTGATGCCCGTCGCAGCAATCGCGGCGATCGCCTGATCGACGATCGGGTAAGCGTCGTCGGTCAGTGGCAAGACCTGAATCCCGACTGTAACAATATGCAGCATGGCGTCCCCATCCTCTTATGCTCTGCCAACGGTATGAATCAACAGCAAGATTCCCGCCTCGAACGTGACTTCTGCCGCGCTTGTCAGCAGCACGTTGCTGATACCGCGCGCCGGGCCAAACGCCAATGGCTCGTCTCGCAGCGGATATTCCAGTCCCTCGGTGCGAATGCCCGCCACATCGCCGCCCAACGGCAGCAGCGAGAGCGTGTCGCCCGCGTGTCCCGTGACCTGTGTCACGCCCGGAAAGGCCAGCCATGCCGTTTGTTTGCCGCTGACCAAGCGCACATCGCGGCTGCGCAGCGCGGGCAGCGCCATCAGATACACGTTGCCGAGCGTCTGGTCGAGCCGATCGCCGATCCCGCCGATCACCCGGATCGGGTCGCAGCCCGCTTCGGCGGCGGCCAGCAGCGCCAATTCGAGATCGGTTTCGTCTTTATGGGGCGAGTAGCGCCGAATCGCCGAACCGCGTGCGGCCAGTGCTGTCACTTCGGCCTCGTCGAGTGAATCAAAATCACCAATCACGAGATTGGGCACCAGATCGAGTGTCAGGGCGTGACGCGCACCGCCATCTGCCGCGATGATCAACGCATCGGGCGCGAATCGCAATGCGGCGCGCACAGCGGCTCCCGCCAGCAGATCGCCATTGGCAAAAACGAGGGCGGCGCGCGATGTTCGAGTGGGCAAATAAAGTCTCCCTACAGGGGTAGGTCTTTTCACTATTCCAGGCGAATCAACGGACGCGGCAAGCCGCGTCCGCCCCATAACAAAAGCACCTAGCCCTAAAAGGGCTGGGGTGAGAGGATCGCGGATTTCCAAAAGTAAACAAAAATAAAGCGGGGGCATCTTGCGACGCCCCCGTGAAGTTCAAGGCTGGATTAGAACCGGTCGCGACGACCACCGCCGCTACCACCACCACTGCCCCGCGAATTGCCGCCGCCGCCACCACCGTAACCGCCGCCGCCGCCACCACCACCGTAGCCGCCGCCACCACCACTGCGCTCTTCACGCGGGCGGGCTTCGTTTACGGTCAGGTTGCGGTTGCCCATCATGTAGCCGTTGTATTGGCTGATGGCCTTCGTCGCCTCTTCGGCAGTGCTCATTGTGACGAAAGCGAAGCCCTTGGAACGGCCCGTCTCGCGGTCAGTAATGACCGCTACATCGGTCACTGCCCCGGCCTTCCCGAACAATTCGCGCAGTTGCGCCTCATCAATGCTGTAGGGCAGATTCCCGACATATAACTTGGTATTCATACTCTGACTTGTCATCCTCTCATGCATTCGCGGGCAGCATCTTCCACCCATTAATTGAGTATAGCACAATAAAAAAATATGTACAGCGCCAAAAACAGGCAGTTTCGCACGATTCTCTGTCTTAGCTTCGGCGCAATAACGGACGCGGCAAGCTGTCGTTTCTACAAAATGCCGTCTGGTGTAGACGGACGAGGCAGGCCGCGTCCGCAAGTCTCCGTCTAGCCCGTTCGTCCTAGTGCATTTCGATGCCGACCGCACTATTATGGACTCCGATCATAATTTCGAGTCCCGCGAAGATTGGATGGACGGCTCATGCAGCGTCGTTGGAAACTGGCGATTATCGCACTTACCCTCATATTTCTCCTTGCCATTTTCCTGCCAGCGGGGCGGACGGCGCGCGCGGCGGGCATTGTCGGTGGCGGCACGTCCGGAAGTTGCACGTTGGCCGCGCTCCAAACGGCGCTCGTCGGTGGCGGCACCGTGACTTTCAACTGCGGCGGGGCAAAGACCATCATTGTCACCAGCGCCCTTTCGATCACCGCCCCAACCCTGATCGACGGTGGCGGACTGATCACGCTCGATGGCGCGAACGCCAGTCGCATCATGGTCAACCACAGCACGCTCACCGTGCAGAATTTAACCTTCAGTCACGGGCTGGGCAGTGGCACGGATGCAGCCGCCAACGGTGGCGCGATCCAGAGTGTCTACCAATCCAAGTTGGTGGTGATCAACTGCATTTTCTCGCACAACGTGAGCAGCCCCAGCGTGACCACGCCCAACGCCTATGACTATGGCGGCGGCGCGATCTTCACGCAGGGCGGCTTCCTGACCGTGCGCAAATCCACATTCAATCTGAACAGCGCGATCAATGCGGCGGGCGCGGCGATTCACGGACTGCGTAGCGATCTTACCATCACAGACAGCGTATTTACCTACAACAACGCGACTCCCGGCGGTACGGGCGGCGCGCTGTATGCCGATGGTGCGCAAAATAACGGCTTCGGCAAGATCAGCATCGTCAACAGCACGTTCGATCACAACACGGCGGGCATGGAAGGCGGCGCGATCCGCATCTACATGTATCAGGCCAACGATGCCACGCTCATCGATCACACCGCGATCACGAACAACACCGAGTCGGGCGGCATTGGTCTCGGCGGCGGCCTGAGCTATGGCAACGGCAAGCTCACGATCACGAGTAGTTTGTTCGCGGGCAACGTCGTCGAAAATGGTAACGCGGCGGGCGATGGCTCTGGCGGCGGCTTGGCTGTCGCCGAAGATTCAAAGATTACCATCGCCAACACCACCTTCACAGGCAATGACGCGCGCGGCACTTCGTATAATGCGAACGGCGGCGCGTTTTACTTTGTGAATGTCACGCAGCCCGTCTTTATTATGAACTCCACGATAGCCGGCAATCATGCGGGTTGGGTGGGTGGCGGCATAACGGGCAAACCTGCCATTCTCTATAACACGATCGTCGCCAATAACACCGCCGATAACGGGCCGAATCACTGGGGCATTTTGCAGCAGTGTTCGGACAAAGTGACCGACGGCGGCGCGAATATTCAGTTTCCGGGCAAAAATCCCAACCCGAATTACTACAATGAGACGATCTGCACCGATCAAGTGCGGGTGGTCAATCCGAAACTGGGCGCGCTGGCGAACAATGGCGGACGTTTTCAGACGCTGGCCCTGCTGACGGGCAGCCCGGCCATCAACGCCGCCAATAATGCGGTATGCCGCAACGCGCCCGTCAACAACGTCGATGCCCGCGACACGACGCGGAACACGGGCGGCGACACGATGTGCGACATCGGCGCTTATGAATATGCCACTCAGGCCGTCTTGCCCGCCACTGTCAAAACGATCGGCATTTACCGTGCGGGTGTTTTTTACCTGCGCGAATCAAACGTGCCCGGTGGCGCTGATCTGATGGTCGCCTATGCGCCGATCAGCAATGGCTATCCTGTGGCGGGCGATTGGACGGGCGCGGGAATCGATACCATCGGCGTCTACAATCGCATTAATGCCGCATTCCTGCTGCGCAACAGCAACACGCCGGGCATCCCGGATCAGACGTTTACGCTCGGTATCCCGAACGATCAACCGTTGGTGGGGCGTTGGTCAGGCACCGCGACTCACGATGGCGCGGGTGTTTTCCGTCCCACCAATGGTCTCATTTACCTGAAAAATGAACTGACGACGGGTTTTGCCGATTACGTGATGGTGCTTGGCAACCCAGGCGATATTGGCATCGCGGGCGATTGGACGGGCGTCGGCCATGATACGCCGGGTGTTTTTCGTCCCTCGAAAGGCATATTTTATCTGTCCAACAAGCTGAGCGGCACTGTCTTCGCCGATTACAATGTGACTTTCGGCGCAGCCGGTGATCTGCCCATCGCCGGCGATTGGACGGGTGTTGGGCACGCGGGCGTGGGCTTTTTCCATCCCTCGAATGGGACGATGAATCTCAAAACTGCGCTCACGAATGGCCCTGCGGATATTAGCCTTGTATACGGGAGCGCGGGTGCTCAGCCTGTGGTCGGTCATTGGGCATCACGCGGCAACGCTCCCAATATGGCACCGCCTCCCGCGCTGATCCTGCTCGCCGACGGACCGACGCCGCCGACTGTCGCACCGGTTCCCGCCCCAACCGCGCCCGTTTTTTCGGCGGACGGCTAAGCTATACAATTAAAATCGTGGAATTCAGACGGACGCGGCTTGCCGCGTCCCTACGAAAACCACCATTCCTGTAGGGACGCGACTTGCCTCGTCCGCTAACTGGCTATGGAACAAACGCCCACACGCGCTACAATGGATGATAACTTGTTCCAAAAAAGATTTGCCATGCGAGGCGCGTGATCGCTATGTCCAATTCACTCTTTACGTCGGTTGTTTGCCTGCAATGCGGCCACTTGATGCCGCCCGATCCCATGCTGATCGCGTGCCCCGTGTGCGGCGGCGCGTGGCTCGATGCCCGTTATGACTATGCCGCGCTCGCCGATCTCGATTGGCCGCGCCGTGTGAGTCGCCATGCACCGTCGATGTGGCGCTACATCGAACTACTGCCGTTCGAGGATTACCGCGCGCGCGTCAGCATTGGCGAGGGATATACGCCTCTGGTGCGCGCCGAAGGCTTGCAAGCCGCGCTCAAACATCCCGCGATCTATATCAAAGATGAACGCCAGTCGCCGACGGCCTCGTTCAAGGATCGGCAGGGCGCGCTTTCCGTCTCGATTTTGAAAGCGCGCGGCATCCGCGAGTGCGTCCTCGCTTCGACGGGCAACGCCGCTGCTGCCTATGCCGCCTATTGTGCGCGGGCAGGCATCAAACTCTGGATTTTCTTGACCAGCATGGCGCCCGCCGAAAAGATGCGCGAGCTTGGCTTATATGGTGCGGAAGTCGTCAAAGTGACGGGCACTTACGACGAAGCCAAAAGCATCGCCGCCGATTTTGCCCAACGGCGCGGCTTATACTTTGATCGCGGTGCAAAAGCCGTCCCCGGCAAAGAGAGCATGAAGACGATCGCCTTCGAGATCGCCGAACAGCTTGGCCTCGAACTGACCGATGGCGAGCGCTGGATCGCGCCCGACTGGTACGTGCAGGCGGTCAGCGGCGGCATCGGCCCGTTGGGCGTGGTGAAGGGCTTCCAGGAGCTGAAGCAGATCGGCTTGATCGATCGCATCCCGAAGTTGGCGATCATCCAGGTGGAAGGCTGTTCACCGATGGTCGAAGCATTCCGGCGCGGCGAGTTGAAGGCGACGCCTGTTATACCGAATACACGCATCACCGTGCTCTCGACGGGCGATCCGGGCTTGAGCTATACGATGCTCTACGAGGCGATCCGCGAACATGGCGGCACCATGACCGCGGCAGACGATGGCGAAGCGTTCCGGGCGATGCGACGGCTGGCGCGCGTCGAAGGTCTGAGCGTCGAACCCGCGACGGCGGTGGCCTTTGCAGGGCTGGAAAAACTGATCACCCTCGGAACGATCGGCGGCGACGAAACCGTGCTGATCAATTGCAGCGGCCACACTTTCCCTGCCGAAAAGCACATCCTCGAAGATCAATACGTGCTCGATCTGGAATTGAGCGGCACAGGCGAGTCGCGTGCCCAGGAAGGTCTGAGCGCGGCACTCGAACGGCTCGATGAACAAATTAGGACAGTCGTCGTGATCGATGATAACCCTAACGACAGCCGCCTGATTCGCCGCTTATTGCAGGCGCACAAAAATTATCGCGTCTTCGAGTCGAATAATCCGCTGGATGGCATCGAACTCGTCAAACAGCGCAAACCCGGTGTCGTGATCAGCGATCTGACCATGCCCGGTATGGATGGCTTCAGCTTGCTCGAACAACTCAAGGCCGATCCCGCCACCGCGCACATTCCGGTGATTGTCGTCTCGGCCAAAACTATCACGGGCGAAGATATGCGCCGCCTCGCCGGACGTCAGGAATCGCTGTGGCAGAAGGGCAGCTTCAACACCCGCGAACTGGTCGATCACGTCGTGTCGCGGCTCAACGATACCATTTCTGTCAAAACCGAGGGTGACGCAGCGGATCAAACCGCGCTCGAACCGGCCAGAGTGCATCCGAAAGCCCCCACCGAACCGCTCATCCCGCCCGGTGAACCACCCACGCTGGAGACCTTCCGCGTGTTGATCGTCGAGGACAATGGGCGCGATCTGCGGCTGGTGCGGCGCATCCTAGATGCCGAAAAGCGCTATCACATCACCGAAGCTCACACCGGCGCAGAAGCACTCGAAGCCGCCAAAAACATGCCCACGCCTCCCGATTTGATCATGCTCGATATCATGCTGCCAGACATCGAGGGCTTCGATCTGCTGCCGCAGCTTCGTGCGCTGCCTGGCATGGCCGATGTGCCCGTACTCATCACGACCGCCAAAGACCTGATGCGCGAAGAGCGTGAAAAATTGGGCGATGTGACGCTCTGGCACAAAGCCAATCTCGATCGGCGGCGTCTGCTCAAATCCGTCGAGGACGCGCTGACTTGACATGACCACACGCGACCGAAAAGTTCAATTTGCGACTCAGGCCGATCATCCCTACGTTCCCTCATCTAAGTTGCGACGGGTGCGCGGTGCGTGGCGCTTCCTGGGCGATCTGCTGCTCTATCGCACGACGTGGCGCGTGACCGCCCACAATCTCGATCGCGTACCACGCACCGGGGCAACGATCGCGCTGTTCAACCATGTCACGAACTTCGACGCCATCGCCTCGTGCGTTTCCTTCCGCTTCCGCGATCCGGTGCCGCTCGCCAAACGTGAACTCCTCACCAATCCGTTCACGAGTTTAATCGTGCGCACTTGGCAGGCGATTCCCATCCGGCGCGGTGCGATCGATCGGCTGGCGCTGCAACGCTGCCTCGATGTGCTGCGCGCAGGCGATCTGCTGTTGATGGCACCCGAAGGGACGCGCAATAAAAATGGTCTCGGACATCCCAAAGATGGCCCCGCGCTCCTGGCACACGTGACGGGCGCACTCATCTTGCCAATCGGCGTCAGTGGGACGGAGCATTTTGTCGATAACGTGAAACACCTGCGCCGCACGCCGATCACCGTCAATTATGGGAGACCACTGCGCGTCAAAGCGGGCGTCACCGATGCGCAGTACGGCCAGATCATGACGGAGATCATGTACCAGATCGCGGCCTTGCTTCCCCCCATAATGCGCGGCGTCTATGCCGATCTGAGCGCGACCACTACCGAGACGCTCGAATATGCCGATTGAACATAACCCAGAATCGGACGAGGCCTGCCTCGTCCCTACAAAAACCGCCATTCCTGTAGGGACGAGGCCTGCCTCGTCCGTTGCCGTTGCCTCGTCCGCGGACCGCCGTAAAATCCGATGCTGTGAACCTGTCCCACCATGCGCATCGACGTATTGACCTTGTTCCCGGAGATGTTCACGGGGCCGCTCACCGAGAGTATCCTCAAACGCGCTCGAGATGGCGGATTGCTGCACATCGCGCTCCACAATATCCGCGATTACACCGATGACAAGCATCACGTCACCGACGAAACACCCTATGGTGGCGGCGGTGGCATGGTCATGAAAGTCGAGCCGATCGTGCGCGCCGTCGAGTCGGTGCTGGAAGCCGCCGATCCGCGCCCGCCCGTGATCCTCATGACGCCGCACGGACGGGTCTTCACCCAGGCCATCGCCCGCGAACTGGCCGCCCACGAACACCTGCTGTTGATTTGCGGCCACTATGAGGGGATCGATGAGCGCGTGCGCGAGCTGGTCGTGACCGACATGCTCAGCATCGGCGATTATGTGCTGACCGGCGGCGAACTGCCCGCGATGGTGATCATGGACGCGGTGGCGCGCTATTTGCCGGGCGTTTTGGGCGCGCCCGGTGCGGCTGACGACGACTCGCACGCGACGGGCTTGCTCGAACACGCGACGTACACGCGCCCGCCATCTTTTCGCGGATTAGCCGTGCCCCCCGAACTGCTCAGCGGCGATCATGGCGCAATCGCCAAATGGCGGCGACGTGACGCGCTCCGCCGCACTTGGCAGAGCCGCCCCGATATGCTGATCAGCGCGACACTCAGCGAAGATGAACGCTATTTTTTGGCGCAGTTGGCGCGCTCAGGCGAAGGGTGAAACCAATCTAAAACCACTGAGACGGCTTGCCGCGTCCGTCTGATTCCACGAACTAGGGTCGGGCGATCACGGCAAATATATTTCCATCGCTAGTTGACCCAACCGCACGCGATCACCCGAGGCCAGCACGACGGGTTTATAAGGCTGCATTCGCGTGCCGTTGACCCACGTCCCGTTGCTGCTGTTCATATCCTCGATCGTGATCACCGCCTCCGTGCGCTTGAACACCGCGTGCTGCCGCGAAACACCTTTATCGCCGCCATTGTACGGCGTCAGATCGACGCGCACGTCCAGTTCCGAGCCGGGGATCACGCGGCCCACGATCGCCTGCTTGGTGAGCAAGACGATGAGCGGCTCATTCTCCGTTTCAACATACAGTGCGATTGCTTGCGTGCCCAGTTTGCCGATGTGCAATGTCCGATAATTGGCCGGACCGCCGGGGCCGGTTAGCATTTTGCTCTTTGAAAGTGCCGTCGTGCGGCTGTCAATGGGCAGTGTATCCGTCAAAAGCGTATAACATTGCTCACAAAACAGTGCGCCATGTGCATTTTCATGTCCGCACTTTTTACAAATGATGGCTGCCATAATTCCACGACCTACCTGCTTCAGAATCGATTGAAAAGTGCTGTCTATTCTAATTCCAGTGCGCCGTCTGCGAAAGGGAGCGGCATGAATAATTGCTGAATTCCTGAAACGAATTCCTAACTTTAGTTAATTGTAACGGACTTTTTGAAAAATGAAACAAACTTTTGTCCGGGGTCGGGGCGATTGCAAAGTCGCTTCAAACACCACATAGTGAAGAACGTCACTCCCAACCCCTTCATTTCATAACGGGCTTATACATGACTCACGTCTCAAAAGTACCCGACTCACCTCCCCCTGTTAGGGGTAGGTATTTTGGAAATGGGGTGGACGAGGCAGGCCTCGTCCACTGATTTGACTGTAATGGTGACAATACCTACCCCTAACAGCTCACCTCCCCCCCCTCGATGGACGAACGGTGAGCATAGCGACTCGATTTCTTCTCAAGGGTTAGCGGGCGGTGTGGATGGACGCCCCCTCGCTTGGCAATGGAGAGGAGAAGGTGAATCCCTATTTTCAAGGAAGGGGTCGGGATGAGGATGCGGTTAGTTGGGCGATGGCATGAACGTCGACAGGTAGAAACTCAGATAGTTCAGCGACTCGTCAGCAGCAGCGGCGATCGTGATCGAGTCGCTGTCTGGTCGCGCCAGGATCACGTCGTACTGGCCGAGCGGACGACTCTGACCCGCATTGCCATAGGTGACTGAGCCGCGTCCATCCGTGATGTACAAAAACAGACTCTCACCGACGTGGGGCGGCGCGATCGAAGTTGTGCCCGCGCCCGGCAGTTCGGTCGCCTCCAACCGCGCCGCGACGTGTGCCTGCATCGGCGATCCCGCCCCGATCAGGCTGTAAACGCGCGCGTCGCCATGCGTGCGCATCGGAAGCTGCTCGCGTCCTGCCTGCTGATAATGCGGTTCGAGTTGATGGATGCGCTGATCGACCGCGAACCAAATCTGAATCACGCGGGCTGGCGTATCCGTCAGGTTCAATTCCTGGTGTTCGATATAGTCGCCCGAAAACATCCGTTGAATCTCGCCTGCTCCGATGTCGCCGCCGCCGCCCGTGCTATCTTCGTGGTGCAGCGTCCCCTCGACGACCCACGTATAAATCTCCAGGCCGCGATGCGGATGCCAAGTGAAACCGTTGTGCGGCGCGATCTGAGTCATGTGGGCGGTCAGCATCCCGCTCAAGCGCTGCAACGGACTCCAGCCGCCGACTGCGAAGTGCGAGTGCAGCCAGTGGATCGGGTGAATCGTCGGGAAGCTATCCGCCTCGAAATGTTGGAACGGTGCGCCTTCCAGAAATCCTGGCGCGATCAATGTCGCTTGCATATCAACCTGCCTTCTGTATTTTATTCGTGTGTTGCCATTCGCCCTCTCGCTGTGTTACGGAGAGGGGGTTGGGGGGTGAGGTTCTTCGAGGACGGTCACCATCGCCGCGCGCACGAACGTCAATTCGTCCTCATTGATGGTGTGTCCCATGCCGCGATACAGCCGCATCGTCACGTCCGCGCCCTGCGCCCGCAGCATCTCGGCAGATTGCTCGACGCGCGCTTTGGGGATATGGGGATCAACATCGCTGCATCCCAAAAAGATCGGCGTCCCGGCGAATGTTCCGCTGTCGTGGCGAGGTTCACCGTCGCCGCCGATCAAGCCACCGCTCAAGCCGATGATCGCGCCGAAGTGCTGTGCATGACGCGCCGCGTATTCGAGCGTCAGGGATGCGCCCTGCGAAAATCCGAGCACGATTAGCCGTTCGGGTGGGATACCCGCCGCCCCGACTTCCGCGACCACTTGATCGATCGTGTCGAGCGCCGCCGTCAGATACGGTTCATTGAGCGCTGTCGGCACGTTGAATCGATTGGGATACCACACCCCATTGGGGGCTTCTGGTGCGAGAAATGCGAACGGCGCAGATGCAGGCGACTCTAACTCCGGGACGAGCGAGAGAATGCTCGCCGCATCCGCCCCGCGCCCGTGAACCAGGATCATCGCGGCCTGCGCGTCGGCTAATGGCCGCCCCATGTGCAATATTTGCGGCGTCATCGCGCGACTCCTTCCGAGAGCGGCCACGCCGGTACGCTCAATGGTGTGAGCGCGCCCTCGATCTCGCCCCGATCGGACTCCAGCCAGGGCGGTAGTTGCAGCTTTTGCCCCAATGTCGCGGGCGTTTCATCGGTCAGGAAGCCCGGCCTGGCGGTCGCCAATTCGACGATGTGTCCATCGGGATCGCGCGTGTAGATGCTCTTGAAGTAGATGCGATCCGTCACGGGCGACACCGGAATCCCCGCCCGGACGATCTTCTCACGCCACATCAATTGCGTTGCTTCATCGGCCACCGCGAACGCGAAATGGTGAGTCTGTCCGACGCCCATTTGCGCGGGTTTCTCCGTGCGCCGATCCCGCCCAAAGTAGGTGATCAATGTCCCTGGCCGTCCCTGATCGACGCCCCAATACCAGTGCGCCGAGTTCGGATCGTCGAAGTTGCTGGTCATTTTGACGCGGTGCAGCCCCAGTAGATCAGAATAGAAGGCGTGCGTCCGCTCGATGTTCGAACTGATCGCGCTGATGTGGTGCATTCCGCGTTCGAGCGACATTTCCGGCGTGATCACGGGTACTGGTTCCGCCCACGTCTCCGCCTGGATACGCGCCTCGTCTCGATTGTTGACGAGCATGGCGGCGGGCGGCTCACGCAATTCCGTGCCGATCTGATCCGCGGCTTCATCGACTGTCCAGCCGGGTCCGATCGTCGCAATTTCGAGGATCACGCCATCGGGATCGCGGAAATAGATCGACTTGAAATACAGCCGATCGAGCGGACCCGTGACGGTCAGGCCGAGGTCGGTCAGGCGGCGCTTCCACTTGAGCAGCCCATCATAATCGGCCACTTGCAGTGCGACGTGATGCGTGCCGCCGATACCAGGATGTCCCTTCGGTGCGTCCGGCCACTCGAAAAACGTGATCGCGGTGCCCGGTCGTCCGGTTGCATCGCCAAAATACAGGTGATAGCTGTCGGGATCGTCGAAATTGACGGTCTGCTTGACCAGTCGCAGCCCCAACACCCCCACATAGAAATTGACCGTGCGCTGCGCATTCGCCGAAACCAGCGTGATATGGTGCAACCCTTGAATCGTCATTTCAACCCTCCTACCGCTACCGAAACTTCACTCATCGAAATATCGACGCGCTTCACCGACCGCTCCCATGCACGCAGGCCGCCGCTCATCTGCCGATAGAACGCATCCGGCAAACCGCCGAGCAGATCGCTCAAATAGGTGTCGTGTGCGCTCAGAACCGTCGTCGCCAGTGCCTTGCCGTCGGGGGTCAGATAGAGCAAATTTGATCGCCGACTCGTCGGATCGGCGCGCCGCTCGATCCAGGCGGGCATCCGATCGATCAGGTGGCAAACGTTGCCTTTGGTCACCAACAGCGAATCGGCCAGCCGCTGCTGCGTGATTCCCTCGTGGCCGCTCAGATGCGCGAGCACATCGAACTGCGCCAGCGAGAGGCCGCGTTCCGTCAAAAATGCAATTTCTCGACGTTGAATGGCGTGGAAGGTGCGCATCAGACGCAGCCATGTCAGCATCTCGCGGTTCAGTTCGGGCATATCCATTCGCCTGTTAGTTTAAACATAAACAGTATATCAGTAAACTATATTTTGTCAAGAGCGAATCGTTGGATTGTGGATACAATACGCGCGGTCGCTCACAATGGTAAAAATCTCGGCTATGTTTCCGACACCCGAAATCATCTATCGAACACGCCAAAGTTTGTGCCCATGAATAGCGGCGTGCGTGGTTACCGACCCTTGCTCGTGATCCTGGCGGTCTATCTGATCGTCGGCGGCCTGTACAACGCCGTCACGCCGATCTTCGAGGCATCCGACGAACTGTGGCATTACCCGGCGGTCAAATATGTAGCCGATCACGGCTTCCAGTTGCCGATTCAGACGCCCGCTTCAACAACTGCTGAATGGCGGCAAGAAGGTGGTCAACCGCCGCTGTATTATATGCTCGGCGCGGCGCTGACTTTCTGGATCGACACTTCTGATCTCGATTCCGTGCGCCACCTCAACCCGCACGCCGACATCGGGATCATCGTGCCCGATGGCAACGTTAATATGATAGTACACGATCCGGCGCGTGAGTCGTTCCCGTGGCGTGGTGCGGTGCTGGCCGTTCATCTGGTGCGGCTGCTATCGGTCGTGTTCGGTGGCGTCACGGTTGCCATGACTTACTTGCTGGCGCTCGAATTGTTCCCTGGGCTGCCATTGGTCGCGCTCGGTGCGGCGGCGCTGACTGCCTTCAATCCGATGTTTCTGTTTATCAGTGGCAGCGTCAACAACGACAATCTCTCGAATGCGCTGGCGAGCGCGCTATTGCTCTTAATCATCCGCCTGCTCAAGCAAACGGCTATGCCACCGCTGCGCACGCTGATTCTGATCGGCGTGATCGCGGGCGCGGGGATGCTCGCCAAGTTCAATATCGGCTTCATGCTGCCATTGATCGCGCTGGCGTTGGCACTGATCGCGTGGCGTACCCGGAGTCTGCGCCCGCTGATCGTCGGTGGGATCGTCACGGGCGGCTTGACGCTGCTAATCGCGGGCTGGTGGTATCTGCGCAATGTGCAGTTATACGGCGATCCAACTGGCTTGAATATGTTCCTGGCGATCGTCGGCTCGCGCCCGATTCCGGCTAATTTGCCGCAGTTGTGGAGCGAGCGACACACTTTTTTGATGAGCTATTGGGGCTTTTTCGGTGGCGTGAACGTGCCGCTGCCCGATGGTGTGTACACGATCTTCAACGTAATCGCGGCGATCAGCGGAATTGGAATCGTGAGGTGGCTGGTGCAGGGCGTGAGGTTAAGCCTCACCCGTCAGCCTGCCTCCGCCATTCACCTCACCCCCCGGCCCCCTCTCCGTAATCACGGAGAGGGGGAGTCGGAGCGTAACGCGCTTGCTATCGGGCGGCTGTTCACTGCGATCTGGATCGGCGTGCTGTTCGTATCGCTGCTGCGTTGGACAAGCGTCACCTGGGCGTCGCAGGGGCGACTGATGTTCGCCGCGATCGCGCCGTTGAGCGTGTGGATGGCGGTCGGGCTGTGGCAGTTCGGGCGCGGCATCAAGTGGATCGGCCCCCGTCCTTTGGCGATCGGCGTGGGCTGGTTCGGAACCGTAGCAGTGTTGAGCATTTTATTGATCGCGCGTGTCTATGATCCAGGAAGCTATCATTTTCCAACGCAAGAAGGTACAGGGCAACGCCTCGCCGATTTTTGCGAGGCGGGCAGTTGCATTGAGGTCGATCTGGGTGCCGAATTACCTGCAACAATTCGCATCGGTAACGTTTTTCAGTTTGGTGTGAATGTGGCGTTCAGGGCTAATAATGCCGCATCTCGGACTCCTCGTTTTACGCGGGACTGGACGGCTTTCCTACATCTTATCAACCCAGATGGTCTGATCATCGCGCAACGCGACGTATACCTCGGCGGTGGTACGGCAGCCACCAGCCTGATCACACGCGCCGATAACTGGCGTAATCAATTTGCCATCGCCATTCCCGATAACACCTATGCGCCACAAACCTTGCATATCTGTTTGGGCTTTTACGATCTGAAAACCGGAGAGCGGATGCCTTTGACAACTGCGCTATCCGATCCATCGAATCCAAATGCGCTGTGTTTGGGCAGTGTGCGAGTCTTGCCGCGCGAATCGGCGCTGGCCGTGCCGAATCCAACGAGCGTCAATTTTGCCGATCAGGCGGAACTCGTCGGCTACGATATTTCAGGGTTGAGCATGACGCCGGGACAAAAAGTCATGCTGACGTTGTATTGGCGCGCAAAACAAAAGATCACCACCGATTATCGCGTGTTCGTCCATATTATCGATCCGGCGACGACCACGATTTTCGGACAGGACGACTCGATGCCTGCCGCCTGGACTCGCCCAACCACAACTTGGCAGCCGGGCGAGATCATTTCCGATGCGCACACCTTTGTGATCAAGCCTGATGCGCAGCCCGGTATCTGGCAGATCGAAATGGGCATGTACAATCAGACTCCGGATAGCGTCTTTCATCGCCTGCGCATCATCACGCCCGATGGTGGCGAAGCGCTCGATTATGCGTACCTGTCACGCGTGCTGATCAAACCGCTGAGTTTCTTTTGAAGCGTTTACCGATCCTGCCTACGATCTTGATCGCCTACGTCATATTGGCGGTCGCCTACAGTATCGTCACGCCGATCTTTGAAGCACCCGACGAGAACTTTCACTTCGCAGTCATTCAGTATATCGCCGAGACAGGGCAACTTCCGGTGCAAGACCCCGCGATCAAAACGCCCTGGTATCAGGAGGGCAGTCAGCCGCCGCTGTATTATCTGCTGACCGCGCCGATCGCGGCGCTCATACCGGGCGCGACGCACAACCCCTATCCACTCGAACCGAACCCGCACGCGCAAATCGGAATCGGGCTGACCGCGATCAATCACAATGCCTTCATCCACACGGACGCCGAGTCCTTTCCCTGGCGCGGCGTCGCACTGGCCGTCCATTTGATCCGGCTGCTGAGCATCGGTCTGGGCGCGCTCACGATCGCCCTGATCCACCGAACCGCGCGCCGTATCTTCCTGGACTCGCCCACCATCCCGATCGTGGTCACCGCGTTTGTGGCCTTCAATCCGATGTTCATTTTTATCCATGCCAGCATCAACAACGATACGCTTGTCACGACATTGGCGGCGGCGGCGATGTGGCTGATAATGGGCTGGTTGACTGCCAACCTCACCCCCCCGCCCCCTCTCCGTAATCACAGCGAGGGGGAGTCGCGCCCGCACGCAATGCGCATCATGTGGCGAGAAGTAATCGGTTTGAGCGTGATCCTGGCTTTGGCGGCGATCACCAAACTGAGCGGACTCACCCTGTATGCAGTGGCGGGCGCAGTATTATCGATCATGCTGATTAGTAAAAGAATTACGCTCCGGCGTGCGTTGCTGATCGGCGGCGTGCTCACGATCGGATTCATGGTGATTGCGGGTTGGTGGTACGTTCGCAACGTGCAGCTTTATGGCGATCCAACGGGTTTGCGCGCCATGATCTCGATCATCGAACCGCGCCAAACTCCGTACACGATCGAAACGATGTTGGCCGAAATGCAAGGCTTGCGGATCAGCTTTTGGGGCTTGTTCGGCTGGCTAAATGTGATCGCGCCCGATCTATATCTCACGTTGATGGATGTGCTCACCGCGCTGGCAACGATCGGCGGGGCTGTCGGCGTGATTCGATTGGTACGTGAAAAGGCGTGGGAGCGGATCGTGCCGGTGGGCGTGCTCGGCCTGTTGTTCATCGTGATTGGCATCAGCCTTATCAACTGGACGCGACTCACGCCCGGCACACAAGGACGCTTGCTGTTCCCGGCGCTGCCCGCGATTGCGATATTTGCGGCGTTTGGCTGGGCTGCGATTTATCCGATCCTCGCGCGTCTCGCCGTGATTCCAATGATCCTGATCGCTTTGGGCGCGCCGTTTCTGATCATCGCACCAGCCTATGCGCCGCCGCCGATCGTCGCTGCGCTTTCCGACTCCGCACACGCGGTCGATGCCCATTTCGGCGCGATCGACGTGGTGGCTTATCGAATTGATTCCGTGCCCATTTCGCCCAGCGGATCATTGTTAGTCACACTGTACTATCGCGGCGCGCCCGATTCCCGCAATCTGACGCTCTCCCTGACCGTCTACGACTGTGCGCTGAAGGTGATCGGCAAGATCGACTCGTATCCGGGCGGCGGAAACTTGCCGACTTCGATCTGGACGGCGCAAGCCTTATACGCCGATACGTACCGCATCCCGATCGCGGCGCCGCTCAAAATGCCCTGCCAGCCGCGAATTGGACTAAGTTGGTGGGATTACGCGACGAAGGAATATCTGCATGAGGACACAACGGGCGCGCCATCGATCACGCTGCACGGCGGCGTAATCCTCGATCCATCTGCGCCGACTCCCGCACCCGCCACGACGCAAACCGCACGTTTCAGCGGCGCAATCGATCTACTCGGCTACACTCTGGATAAGACGAGCGTTGCTCCGGGCGGATCGCTGACGCTGACCTTGACATGGCGCGCACACACGGCCATCCGCGAAGATTTCACAGTTTTTGTTCATCTCGGAAAAGCCGATCAGCCGGCGATCGGAAGCGGTGACTCGCCGCCTTTGTCCGGTGACTATCCGACTTCGGTTTGGGCGATCGAGCGCGCCTTCGACGATCCACACACGATCGTCGTCAAACCGGATATGCCGCCCGGCGATTACATGCTATCGGTGGGGTTGTATCGCCCCGCCGATGGTTCGCGGTTGTCGGTCGATGGTGGCGGCGACAGCGTGGTCTTGAATATTCCGATCATGGTCAGGTAGAATATCCGCGAATGGCTTGGCAGGGTGGGCGAAAGGGCGGCGACTGAAAATGCGAGCGACTCAAACAAAGCTGGTGAATGACGAGCGCGCGATGGCGACGCTGATCGGGCTGCTGCTCGGCCTCAGCGGAGTCGGCTTTGGCGTCGCGTTGGCGATCGGCGGCCCAGTGGCGGGGTTCGGCGCATTCTTTGGTTTGGCCGTCGCGTTCTATGTGCTCACCGATCTGATGGGCGGATTATACGTGATGCTGGCCGTCGTGGCCCTGCTGCCATTTGCCACGCTGCCCTTCAAGATCGCCGTGACACCAACTTTTATCGATATGGCACTGGCTGCGTTCATGGTCGTCTATCTGTTCCAATGGATGACCGGGAAGCGTTCGCGCCCACGCTTTTTGACCGTGCATTGGCTGATGATCGGCTTTGCGGGTTTCACCTTGTTCGCGTTCGTGGCTGGGCTGAGTCACGGCTTGCTGACGACGAGTGTGCTGCGCAAATTTGTCGAGCTGCTGATCAGCATCGGGGCGGCGGTGATCCTGGTCGATGTGATCCGCGATACGGCAACGCTCCGCCGCGTTTCGCTCGTGATCCTGGTGATGGGTGCGGCACAAGCGTTGATCGGGATCGGGCTGGTGGTGATCAACGCTCAAACCGCCGAACGGCTGCTCAACACGCTGGGACGTTTCGGCTATCCGGTGGGCGGCGTGATTCGCTACGTCGAGGAAAACCCAGATTTGGCCGAGCGCGCCATCGGGACGTGGGTCGATCCGAACGCTTACGGCGGCTTTCTGGTGTTGATCGGCGCACTGGGCAGCGCGAACATTTTGGCTGAGAAGCCGCTGCTCAATTCCCGGCTGATTGGCGTGATCCTGTGGCTGCCCGTGATCGTGGTGTTGCTGCTGACGCAATCGCGCGGGGCGCTGGTCGGGTTGGCGGCAGCGGCGGCGGTGGTGGCAGTGCTGCGTTATCGCTGGCTCATTCCGGTCGGGATCGTGGCGGCGGCGGTGTTTTTGATCGTGCCCTTCACGCAGAATTATGTGACGCGCTTCGTGGCAGGCTTGAACAACCAGGATTTAGCGACTCAGATGCGCTTCGGCGAATACAAAGACGCGCTGATTCTGATCGGGCGCAACCCGATCATTGGCGTCGGCTTCGTCGGTACGCCCGACCGTGATACTTACCTCGGCGTGTCGAGCCTGTACCTGATGATCGCCGAGAATACGGGACTGGTCGGATTGGGCATCTTCGCGGCGACCATGCTCGCCATCGTGGTCTTCGGCTTGGGACGACGGCGCAGGATTAACGCGAATCCACTCCTGGCGAACCTTTGGCTGGGCTACACGGCGGGACTGTGCGGCGCGCTGGTCAGCGGCATCTTCGATCACTTCTATTTTGATGTCGAGTTCAGCGGTGCGGCCTTGATGTTCTGGTTGTTCGCAGGTTTGGCGCTGGTCGCCGCCCATCTGGCGCAGGAAGACTCAAAGCAAATAATGGAAATAAGATGATCAAACTCTCGTCACAATCCAAAAATTTCCTTAGCGTTTTGTGGTGGATATGTGGGTTCGTTCTTATTGGGTTAGTCATTATTGACGCAGGACACATTACCTGGCGTGATCCATTTTTTGCCCGTCAATATCCCCTACTTTTACTGTTTGTCATCATTGTGGAGTTAGTGACCTCTGTTGTCATGTTTCGTGGCTCGCGCAAATATCTGATCCTGCTTGTACAGCAAATACCCGCAAAGACATGGGCCGGTTTGGCTATTCTCATTATCGATAGTGCTCTATTATATTTCGTTTGGGTTACAACTCCAGCCGTCCCCAATCATCCAATCATAGGATTAGCCCGTCTCTACCTAACACCTTCCCTTTTGATCGGTGGCTATTGGTTGCTATACCAGGGTGACCTGGGAACATATCCTCCGCCTTCCATTCCTCGCTGGCTGATTCCGACCTTTCTGATCGCTGTTGCACTCGTTCTCACGTTAATCTATCTGGGAGTGGCTCCGCATATTCTTGATTATGATGAACCCTTTGAACTTAATCTGAGCGTGACGCTTACTAGAACGCAATCACTCCATTGGCCTATGTACCCTGGGATGTCGCCACTCGTAGTAAGTTTCGTGTACTCGGCTTTAAATTGGCCCGCTGGCGTCTGGTTGAACACGATTGGGATTGGTGTTCCACAACTGCGACTGTTATTTTTGTTGATCGCTTGGTCAAGTCTGATTTTTATATTTTATACGTCACGCAACCTATATGGCAATTTAGCAGCGGTCATTGCGGTAGGGGTAGCAGGGCTGATTCCGATGGCCGAGGTTTACGCACGTCCTGATTCGTTCGTTGTGCTCACGACCTCGATCGCGTTATGCCTATACGTAATGACCAAACATCGGCCATCGTTGCTTTGGCCTGTACTTATTGGATTCGTTTTAGGGCTTGGCATCGAAGGTCATCGTTATGCAGTGCGCTTTATTATCGCATTTGGCTTGTTATATATGGGGGATTATCTGTCTCTACTTTGGAAAGAACGTCGGATACAGTGGAAGCATCCACTTGGGGCGTTTTGTTTGGGTTGCACACTTTTCGGTGTATTCTATATAATATTTCATATTGTATTGGTCTCGCCGACTAATGGCCTATCCGATGTTTTCAAAGCGCTTTCTGATATTTATTCTTACGAAGTTGGGATTTCCGGTTATAGCTCCTATTTTGAACGGTTGACGCAAACTAACCTGAAATTTTATACTAATTATATACAAATGCACTTGCCTGAAACCATGCTGATCCTTACTGTAATTGGATTAGCGCTTCGTCGGCACTCGGCCGCCGATATATTGGTACTCAAGATTTGGTTCATCTCTCTCATCGTTGGCGCGTTCATGCTAACACATGGTAGCATGTATTATGGTCTTTTCAACATGCCTTTTTTGGCGCTTTTGGTGGGAGCTTTTATTAGCAGTTTGGGGCGTAATATACTTCAAGAGACTACACATGGTTTTTTAATGGGGTGGAATCAACTGTTGGTGATAAGCGTTGTTGTCATCATGTTGATATCGAACGTTGTCACCACCTCGTATACCGAAGATACTACAGCTCAATTTATTCAAATCGCCAAACGACTGGATACAATGCTCCCGCCCAACTATGTTATTGGCAGTTCCCAAGTTTTTTACTTAGGAATGCCTAGTCGCCTTTCCTATCTTGTCGATTTGTTTGGTTTAACAAATTTTTTCCCAGCCTTTGCTGCGAAAAACATAGTGCCGCAAGCGCTTATCGTGCCCCTGGAAAATGGCACGATCGATGATGGTGGTTGGATCGCGGCTTCGGGGCTGCAAAAAATGCTGTGCTTTCCACCCTTTGGAATCCATCAGGTTATCGTGTACCTACCTGTGAATTCAATCACGCCCCCGCCCGATTTGGTCTGCCCTTCCGAATAGCTGAAAGTGCGCATGGGCAATGAAACAAGGAAACGCCTTGAAGCCGCCTATGCCCCATTCGCTGAGCGGCACAAGAAAGCCTTGCTCGTACAGTTGATCGAGAAACAATTGACCCGGCTACCTGTTGTTTTGTGCCCGTGCGATCATGCCGTTTTTGCTCGGATAGATGACCATTTCAGTTTCGATAGAATGTTATAAATTCTATATGAATTCGCGCTACCGAGCCACGCGCTTATGCTATACTGCAGCATTGGCTCACCCACGTTTACCCACGCACGCTTGATGGGGCGGGGCTGGGAAACTCCGCATGTAATCGGTACGGGCGACACTCAGGCTGGCAACAATCACGGTGACTTTGCACACTCGGAAACGCACTTCACATTGGGCGCAACCGCATAACGGTCGGGGGCGTCTTTCGATGCTGCCCCAGCATACCTCGGCGCTGCTGCTGGGACGTGCCGATCCGGTCGCGGCGATAAGCGACGCGCTGGCGTTCCTCGTCGCGGAACTGGGCTGCGACCGCGCATTGATCACCTTTGCTGATGAGACGCGCTATCATACCCTGTCCTTTGGGGCTTATTCTCCCCCCATTTTTGAACATCTCCACCATCTGCCGATTGGCAGCTTGGTGACGGAAGATCAGGCATCGGTGGCGGTGTCGGATGTCATTACCTCGGCGCAGTGGCGCGATCCGGCGGGCACGTATCCAGGGATCGCGGGTTATGTCGGTATCCCCTTGCGGCAGGCCGGGCAGATCGTGGGCGTGCTGAATTTGCTCTATCGCACGTCTACCAAAGCACAGGCTGCGCCGCGCCCCATCCTGGAAAAAATCGCCGACCAGATCGCCAATTTGATCGAGCAGGCGCAGATTCTGCAAATGGCCGCCCAACGCGAGCGATTTGCCGATGAACTGGTGATGATGAGCGTCACGCTTGGCGAAATTCTGGACGAAACCGAACTGCTGAACGCGATCTGCGAACAGAGCTTGCAAACGTTCGCTGTGCAGAATGCATACTTGTGGCTGCTGCACGACGAGTATTTGGTGGGCGCAACGGCGGTCGGTCTGTATGCGGATACCTTTCGCGGGCAGCGCCTTTTTCTCAGCGATGAGCAAAATGGTCGGCCTGGGAGTTTTGCCGCGCGCATTGTCCGCGAGCGCAGGGCGATCTACCTTAACGGACAACCCGGCGAATTGTACAAAAATGCCTACCCGACGCAAACCGGGGGCACTTTCGCCATGTTGGGTGTGCCGTTGATGCGCGGCGCGCACATGCTGGGCGTGCTCATCGTCGTCGATTCGCATGATCCCAAACGCTTCGACGAGTTCGACCGCGATCAGCTTTTGCTTTTTGGCGCACAAGCCGCACTTGCTATTCAGAATGTGCGCCTGTTTGCCGAAACGCGTCGTCGGCTCGATCAGTTGCGGCTGGTCAATGAAGTTGGCCGCGTCGCCACCTCGATTCTGATGCTCGAACCGCTCATGGAAAGCATCGCACAGTCGCTCTTCCAAGAATTTCATTACGATGTGATCAGCCTGCTGCTCGTTGAAGACGGCACGCTGCACGTCAATTCGCTGCTCACCGAAACCGGGCGAATCACGATCCCCTCCGAGCAGCGCAAGCAGCCCGTCGGCGGTGCGGCAGCGCTGGCCGCGCGCAGTTACGAACCCGTCCTGCGTCATGATCAGCTGACGCTTTCGATGCGCCTAGCTGGTGCGCCGCCCGAAGCCGCTCAGGGCATTCACGAACTCGCGCTGCCCCTGATCATCACGCAGGAGGTTATCGGCGTGCTGAATATCGAGCGGCGCGTGCCTATCTCCACCGATGAGTTGGACCTGCTCGAAGCGCTTGCCACCCAGATTGCGATCACCGTCGGTAACAGTCACTTGTTCGATATGGTGCAGCAGCAGATGATCGAACTGGACTCGCGCGTGATGAGCGCGACCTTGCAACTGCGCGTCGAAAAAGAGCATACCGACGCAATTCTGCAATCGGTGGCGGATGCCGTCGTCACCACCGACATGACCGGCACCATCGTCACCACGAACCCGGTGGCGGGGCGCGTTTTGACTGCCGTTGGCCTCGATGCTGAGGGCAACCCCTATCCAGACCCGGCGGACTTGGTGCGCAAACTCGTCAGCAAGCTACTCAACAGTGAGACGGCGGCGTTCACCGAGTCGCTCGAACTGAATGGTCGCGCCTATCAAGCCAACGCCGCCAAAATCACCGAATCTGGCACGGAGATCGGCGCGGTGCTCGTCTTCCACGACATCACCCGCCTGCAAGAACTTGATCGGCTCAAGAACAAGTTCGTGTCCAACGTGTCGCACGAGCTGCGCACGCCGCTTACCAACATGAAGCTGTATATGCAGCTTTTGCAGCACGGCAAACCCGACAAGCAAACCGAATATCTGGCAATCATGGAAAGAGAGACGTTTCGGCTGGAACGCCTGATCGTCGATCTGCTCGATATATCGCGGCTCGATCAGCGCGGCGTGCGGCGGCATGAAGCGATCGAACTGGATGAGGTCGTGCGTTCGGTGATTGAGGCCACGCGCATCCAAGCGACCGCCAAAGGGTTGGGACTCGCCTATGAGTCGCCCACGTTCCGCCTTCCCGCCATCAGCGGTGACCGCGATCAGTTGACGCAAGTGCTCATGAACCTGATCAGCAATGCCATCAATTACACGCCCGAAGGCCGCGTGATCACGGTCTCGATCTGGCAGACTGACCGCGATCTCCATGCCAGCGTGCGCGATTCAGGGATCGGCATCGAACCGACCGATTTGGCGCACATCTTCGAGCGTTTTTATCGCGGCGGCAACGTTCAGGCGTTGGCGATCGCAGGCACGGGACTGGGTTTGGCGATCTGCAAAGAAATCATCACGCTGCACGGCGGCTCCATTGAAGCACAGAGCATCGTTGGCGAAGGCAGCATTTTCCATTTCACGCTGCCGATCGCCGACCCCGAGGCAGCACCGAACCGACCGACCGAAACGACCGCACCGCCGACCCTGGCTGGCGCGGTCATTACGATGGGAAAACCACTATCATGATCACCGCACCCGATATTCCAACCATCCTTGTCGTTGAAGATGACGAAGCCCTGCTCGCTGGTTTGGTCGATATTCTCGAAATGACGGGCTACCGCGTCCTCAAAGCCATCAATGGCAATGAGGCGCTCAAAACGTTGCGCAAGACTCGCTTTCTGCCCAGCGTGATCGTCTCGGATATCGGAATGCCCGGCATGAACGGCCTCGAACTGCTCAAGCACGTTCGCCAAGAAAGCGCCTGGACGGAAATCCCATTCATCTTTCTGACCGCCTACGCCGAGCAAGCCAATATTCGACATGGCATGACCGCTGGTGCCGACGATTATCTACCCAAGCCATTCCAGATGGGCGATCTGCTCAACGCCATTCACGCTAAACTCGAACGCTCGGTGCAGCTTGCCACCGTGCGCGCCATGCAGATCAAAGAGATCAAACGCAACATCCTGACCACGCTGAACCACGAATTTCGGACGCCGCTGTCACCGGTCGTCGCCTACTCGGATATGCTCAGCAGCGATCCGAAGTCTTTCAGCGAAGCCGAGTTGCAAGTCTTTTTGCAAGGTATCAACAAGGGTGCGCAGCGACTCCATCGGTTGGTCGAGGAATTGATGCTCTTGATCGAATTAGAGACGGGCGAAGCACAGGCCGCCTACGAGTTTCGCCGCACGCTGGTCGATGACTTGCCCGGCTTATTCAATGCCATCCTCGATCAATATGCCGATTTGGCCGCCGCGCACCGCGTCCAACTGACGATGCTGCCCATTCCCAATGATCTGCCGCCCTTCGTGGCCGATGTCGAGTATTTACAAGCGGGTCTGAACCGACTTGTGGAAAATGCGATCAAGTTCAGCAACAAAACCGGCAGTTGGGTGACGCTCAGTGCCGCCGCCGATGGCGATACAGTTTTGCTGCGAGTTGCCGATCAGGGGCGCGGCATCCCGGAAGCCGAGTTCAAAGCGATTTTCGACTCGTTCTACCAGATCAACCGCCAGCATTACGAGGATCAGGGCACGGGTTCGGGTCTTGCCATCGCCAAAGCGGTCGCCGAACTCCATCACGGTACGATCAGCCTGATAAGCGAAGTCGGTGTGGGGAGCACGTTTGTCATGGCGCTTCCCGCCGCCTGACCATCCAGCAAATAAATTGTCGCGGAACCTCACCCCCAGCCATCTCTCTGTATCCGCAGCGAGGGGGCGTCGAGTCACTGAAACCGCTTGGCGCTTCAAACAGGCCGCGGGTCGGGCGCCCCTCTCCGTCCTCACGGAGGGGGGTTGGGGTGAGGTAAATTCTGTACTATTGAGATGTGGTTAAGGGATAGCCGTAGACCTGGAGGGCCAGGGCGATTGCATCTAAACTTGAAGCACTTTGAGGAGGTAGGCTTCGCTCTACGCCATCTCGTCCAACACGCGGCGCGCGATCACGATCCGCAATATCTGGCTGGTGCCTTCGCCGATCGTCATGAGGCGTTGATCGCGGTAGATGCGCTCCACCGGGAATTCGCTGCTGTAGCCGTAGCTGCCCAAAATCTGGATCGCGTTGTGGCAGACTTTTTCGCAAATTTCCGAGGCGAACATCTTGCCCATCGCCGCCTCTTTGGTGAATGGTTTGCCCTGCTCTTTGAGCCACGCCGCCCGGTACACTAACAGCCGTGCCGCGTCGATCTCCAGCGCCGCCTCCGCGATCATCCATTGAATCGCCTGGAAATCGGCGATCTTTTGACCGAAGGCTTCGCGCTGCTTGGCATAGCGTACCGCTTCCTCAAAGGCGGCTTGTGCCAATCCGATGCTCAACGCACCGATGCTGATGCGTCCGCCGTCGAGCGTTTCCATCGCCTGATGGAAGCCGCGCCCTTCTGCGCCGAGCACGCTTGTTTGTGGAACGCGACACTCCTCATAGATAATCTGTTGAGTCGGCGAACCGCGCAGCCCCATCTTGTGTTCCGGGGCGCGGATCGTCATACCCGGTGTCGCCTGATCGACCAGGATCATGCTGAAGCCTTTTGTCCCGGCGGCTTTGTCAGTGCGGCAGAGCGTGATCACGGTGGGCGCGAACTTTGGATTGGTGATCCAGGCTTTCGCGCCGTCGATGATCCAGCTATCGCCTTCTTTGACCGCTGCCGTGCGGACACCATTCGCCAAGTCTGAGCCGGCATTCGGCTCGGTCAAGGCCAGTGCGCCGAGTACTTCGCCGCTGGTCAGACGTGGCAAATACCGTGCTTTTTGTTCGGGAGTGCCCCAGCGCATGATCGGAAAGCATGACAGGCCGTTATGCGCCGCGATCGAAAGCCCGGTCGAGCCGCACGCGCGCCCGACTTCCTCAATGGCGATGGCCGCGCTGATCGCATCGAGTGCCGCACCGCCATATTCCTCGGCGACTTGTAAGCCCGTCAGGCCAAGCTGCGGCATCTTGCGGATGGCTTCCCAACGCAATTCGCCCGTCCGATCGACCTCGGCGGCATAGGGTTTCAACTCGCCCTCGCAAAAATCGCGGACGGCGCGCCAATACATCTTTTGTTCGGGATTCAGTTCAAATTCCACGTGCAGATATGCTCCCAAAAGCTCGTTATTGGCGGCGAGTTTATCACCAACCTAACGTTAGTTCAACATGATTTGACAAGAATCGCGCATCCGGCTGCCAGGTGACCCGCGCGCTCACTCCGCAACGCCTGAACGCGCGCGGTGTTTTTGTAGTATATTTCATTCCATATTTCAAAGGATTACACAGGCGTGAGCAACATCCCTCAGGACTCGGCGGCACAGGCTCAGGAATACGACGAGGCAGTGCGCGCCTACGAAAACCTGGATAGCCAAGTCGATGCTTTGCTCTCCGCGCGCGGCGGCATCACCCAAAATCTGTCAGATGAGGACTATACTCATTACCGGGAATTAGCCGATCTGCGCGATCTGGCCTATAACCGCGTCAAGACACTGGAACGCAGCCTGCTCGATGAATAGGCGGAGCTTTCGTTCGATATCATGAACGCCGATGATCGCGTGCTGGTCGGCGTGATCAACCGCCGCCGCGATTTCGATCTGCTACAGGCGCAGCTTTGGTATCGGATTCCGATTCAGAGTGCGCCATTGTGTATCGACGCCGAATATATCGCCTTCTACTTGAGCCGCGCCTTTCGCACGCAGAACGGCACAATCAGCTTTTATGCGCGTCGAACGGGCTTCGAGCTGCTGCGCCGCCGCGATTTGCTGCCCGCCGAAGTCGATCACCCACACGCCGACGGCCTCTATTTCAAGCTCCAATTTCGGGCGATCGAGCACCGTTGGCCGCCGATCACAAATCCGAGCCGCCGCCCAATCAGCTTCATCTATACAACGGGCGAGCGTTTCACAGTGGCCGCGACGGTCGCCGATCTGTACCGCCGCGCGGAAGTGACCGAGAATGCCTAAGCTCGACTTTCGCCATTTTGAGACAAAAACAGAGCAGGTAGGGTAAGCTGAGTCTTGATAAGAGAGGTCAGATGCTTACTCTACCTGCCGAGATGATAGCGCTACGGGCGACGTTTGCACCAGAGTTTAGCAAGCCCGTCTGGGTATGGGCACAAGTGTTGCTGGTGGGGGCGATCTTGTCGCCCCATAAGCGAACGGTGACCGCCGCATTACGTGCG
>JBBRMW010000014.1:0-42733 GCA_038230635.1 Aggregatilineales bacterium
ATTTCAAGCTAGTTGCCACATACGGTGACATTGACTGACTAAAAAGACTTGGTCAGAGCCGATTTTGCAGTGTAGGTCAATCCAGATGTGATTGAGGTACGCGCGCAAATCTAGCATTTACACTAAAGCGAAAGTCCTGACTCGGAAAACCGCTCAAGTGATTGTATTGGAGTATCATGCGCCCAGTGTACCTCACCGTCGCCAATTCTGAATGTTATCCAATGAATACTTTCGTGCGTCAAGGTCGCCCTGCCATATTCGTCCTGGTTGTTTCTTTGGCCCTGATAATCGGCTCGTTTCAAGTCGAGGCACGCGATAACGGCGTCACCGCCACCGTGGGTGCAAACGTCATTAGTCTTCAGGCAGGGCCGGGTCTGGATTTCAGTTCGATTGGTACGGCCACGCTCGGTCAACGGTTTCCAGTCATTGGGCGCGCTCATGGTTCAAACCGTATCTGGTACGAAATTGAGTTGCCATCTGGTGGCACGGCGTGGGTTTCCGAGCGCGTTGTAAACATCGATCCCTCACCGGATAGCTTGCCCTGGGTCGGCGATAATGTCGCCAAAACCCCGTTAATCATGGATTGTGGCAAAATCCGCCCGACCTTGTTCGTGGGTGCTTACGCACAAGTCACCTGGGACCAAGGTGTCATTCTCAATCGGGATGCCGGTCTTGGTAAACCACAAATCGGGAATGTGGCGGCAAAGGGCTTCGTAAAGGTCTTGGACGGCCCATTTTGCACGCTGCTAAACTTCAATACCAAGCGCTATCAAATTCAGTGGCTTGTGGTCAACCAAACAGGCATTAAAGGTTATATGTTGGAAGGTGTCCCCAATTCGACGCAGCTTTATGTTCAATTGACGAAAGATGCTCCTGCCTCGGACTTCGCAGCAACTGACGCTACGAGCACTGCCACCAGTGCCGCAACAAGTGCTGCGCCCGCGACGCCTGCGGTAAACAACAATACCGCGCGGCCAGCTTTTGTAACAGATGATGACATTCAAGCCGCAACCTCTATCTTCCAAGCCGTTCAAGACAACAAAATCACTGAAGCGCAGGCAACCAGTGATTTACAAGCGCTCGTTGATGGTCATGACCCGGCCTTGCTGCCGTGGATTGTGCGTCGCGTGCCAGTCTATGATGGAAAACTGCATCAGTGGATTAGCTTTGCACGTTACGATGATATGTCGATTATGGACTTCAGTCCAGGCTCACAGCTTGATGTTGACCCGGTAACGACAACGATCACGATCCTATTTGGCAAGTACACAAATGCCAAGCAGGAATTTCAATCAGTCGGCTGCGGGGGCGGCTGACAGGTACGCAGAACAGCGAGTTGTTTCGGTCGAACCGTGGGCTTTCGGTTAAGCCCACATTCAATTCTTTTGCGACATGGCTCTTCACGCCAGACCGGCATCGATCAGCCACGTATTGGCCGCGCGAATCTGTGCGCGAACGGCTCCTGGTGCGGTGCCGCCTGTCGACGAACGCTCCGCCGCCGACCGCGAAAAATCAAAGACGGAGTACACGTCCGCATCGAACGCGGGCGACTCCGCCTGGAAATCCGGCAGAGCCATGTCGGAAAGTGCTTCACCCGATTGTTCCGCGCGTGCCATTACGCGCCCTACAATCGACTCGACCTCCGCATAAGCAACACCGCGCGCTACCAAGTAGCTGGCAAGATCGGCACTCAGAATGGTTTCATCAAGCGCGTCCCACATGCGATCCGGGTGCAGCGTCATCGTTCCAACGATCGCGGCCATTTGTGGAATCAGCGTCGTCAGGCGATCCGCCGCCGTATACAGTGACACCCGATCCGCGCCCGCATCCTGGTTATAGCCCGTCGGCAGCGCCCGCAATGTATTGAGCAGCCCCGCCAAATAACCGTTCAGTGCTCCCGCCGCGCCGCGTATATCGGCCAAATTCGCCGTCTCAATGGCGGGAGCGTTCAGGGATGCGAATCCGTAAGCCGGGCTGCTGAACAACATCAGATCGGCGGCCAGCCGACTCAAATGGACGCCGAGCAGCTCCGTCACGAACAAAAATTCGGCGGCGAAATCCCAATCGCTCACGGCATCGAGGCTGTTTTGGCTAGTGGCATTTAGTTCGATCGCGCTCGCCAGACCTTCACGATCGATGCGATACGGCGTTCCGGCGAACAAACCGCTGCCCATTGGCGATAGCGATGCGCGCCCAATAATTTCGGTCAACCGTTCTTGATCGCGTGTCAACATCCAAAAATAGCTGAGCAGCCAATGTCCGCATGAGACCACGCCCACAGGCTGAAAATGAATATAGCCCGGCATCAGCGCGCCGACATGCCCTTCGGCTTGCTGCACGAGCGCACGCTGTACATCCGCGATATGTTCGCTCAGCGTCGCCATGACCTCGATCAGCCAAAGCCGCAGCGCCGTCAGCAGCCGCTCACCGCGCCCGCGACCTGCGCGCAGTTTGCTTGCGGGCGCACCGACCAGCGCTTCGAGGCGCGCATCGATAGCCGCGAAAATATCCGCGCCCATCAGCGATCCCGCCGCATATTCGTCGCCAATCGTGGTCAGGGCAGCATCGATTTGATCGCGCTCGGCGGCGCTCAGCACACCCGGATCGATCAGCGCATCAGCGTAAGCGCTGCTGACACGCAATTCGGCCTCCAATAACGGCCAGTCGGTGATGTCGGCACGTCTTGCGGCCATCGGCATTTCCTCACACGGATAAAAATATCATAAAAAGCCTGCGTTCATCATAGCATAATTCTAGGACATGAGTTCCGGCTGGCTATGGAATCAGATGGACGCGGTAGGTCGCCTCCCAACAAGAACGGTGGTTTTTGTTGGGACGACATGCGGAATGTGGTTGTTGGTAGCGGCAGGGCTGACGCTTTCAGCCCACCTTTTGTCCCAGAGTTCATAGCCAGCGCTACGGATTGCCCACGGGCATGGTCTTACCAGTCGCCGACGACTCATACGATTTGAAGACGAGTTCAACCGTCTTCAGATTATCCTCTCCACTGGTCTCGCCGCGCTCGCTTCCTTTCAGCGCCCGTGCAATGTTACGTTGGCAAGGCACGATGCTCGAATGCGCAATGTCGTATGCTGAATCAGCCCAAGCGTAATGAGGTGGTTTGTGCCGAGTTGCTGAGGTACCCGCATTTGCCGTCTCCCGGATCCAGAAATCGGGGCCAAGTTCCAGAAACCCACGATCTCCTTCAATCTGGATATATGTTTCGGGAAAACGATCGTGCTCGCGGCGTGTCGCGTAACTCATTTCGCAAATGACGGTCGCGCCGCTTTCCATCTTCAGCATCGTGCTGGCGACATCTTCGCCTTTGATGTCGGGGTGAACCCGATAGGTCTGGCACGTCAGCGTGACCGCATCACCGAATAGAAAACGCGCCGTGTCATAAATATGGCTGCCAATATCGGTCAGGATAAATTGATCGAGTTCCTTCAGGAAGGGCTGATTCTCGAAAACCGGGAAGCTGTTGCGGTAGTCAATCGTAGCGCGAAATACTTTGCCAATACGCCCGCTATCCAGCGCCTGTTTAAGTGCCCGGATCGGAACCTGCCAGCGCCAGTTTTCATTGATGTACAGCGGCACATCGGATTCCTTGCAGGTCTGCACCAACGCTTTTGCTTCCTCAAACGAGGTCGCCATCGGTTTCTGGCAGACAACAGCGACGTGGTGCGCGGCGGCGAGTTTTGTCAGCGGGTAATGCGTATCCACGTTCGTGCAAATGTCCACGAAGTCGAGTTTCTCGTTCGCCAGCAGTTCTTCGGGTGTGTCATATACCGCCGGAATGGCAAACTGCTGTGCCAATCGCTCAGCCTTCGATCGGGTGCGGTTGTAGAGCGCGACACATTCTACTTCCCCCGTTTCCAGCCAGCCCGCGAGTTGATAATTTGCCCAAAAACCTGTCCCAAACATGGCAAAGCGTCGTTTAGACATGACTACTCCAAAATAAGCGTGCGCAAATAAGCGGCACTCTGGCGCACCCAGTCGCGTTCTTTGGCAATGGTGGCGGCGATCGTGGGTTCAGTCTCCGGCCACAGTTCGATGATCGCGTTGAAATCTCGCCCGAAGCCGCGCAAAGTATCCAGCAATCCACCAATGTCCAGCATTCCCGCTCCCGCTGGCATCCCCGTCACTTCAAAACCCATGCTGTGAGGCAGTCGGCGCACAACGAATTCTTTCAAGTGCAGATTCACCACATACTGACCCAAGGTTGCCACGACATGTTCCGGGCCTTCGAGCGCCCCAAAAGAATTGACCGTATCCAGGCAAATTCCGACGTTTGGATGATTGATGGTGCGGATAATCTCTGCGAGGGTGGCGGCCTTGAAGCGATCATGATTCTCGATCGCCAGGGTAATTCCCGCGCGTGTCAAGTCAGGCAGCACCGCTCGTACCAGCGTTACCACTTCCGACGGGCTGGGATGGTGAACATCGGTATCGACGACGACGCGCAGCAGCGACGACCCGAAGTCCTGTGCGAGCGCAATATACTGATGCAAGTGCGTGGTTTCGATGCCGCGTGTGCCGACCTCGATCGTGATATGGTGGGCGCGTGCTTCATCAAGTACCAGGATGCGCTGTTCTATACTTAGTTTGTGCAGCGGCAAGTTGTCTGCGATTTGCACCACATGCAATCCCAGTTCATCGGCCAGCCGCAGCAAGTCGAGCGCGCTCATCGGCGGCACAGGCGACTCATAGCCGGGAACGCCGATCGCCCAGGCGCAGGCATAACTTCCGAGTCCAAGACGAATCATCATGGAAGCTCCCAGCGGCTCCGATTGTGCCTAAACCAGCGCATCAAGGCATACCAGCGCATACGGCAGTAGTTCGATGTCTAACGAAGCGTTCACGGCCTCGACGGTTATGCCCGGACTAGCGCGGAAACTTTCGGGTTCACGCATCGCAATCTCGGCATTGGTTTCGTCCAGCGACCGCACCGCAAACCGCCTATTCAAGCCCGTCAGAGTAATCGAATGTCGTTCCTGCGTGTAATTTGCCAGGAGGATACGTATCTTTTCGCCATGTCGCAGCAGCAGTCCGTCAAACAGCAGCGGATCACTCGAAACCGATCTAAGAACCTCGCCTTCCGCGAAATCGCCCACAGCGGCGAAAACATGATACATCGGAAAGACGCCGCCTGGAAACGACGGGAACAGGACGGGCAAGGGCGAACCCATCTCCGATTCCATCACCCCCAGCCAGCCTACCGTTTCAAAGTAGGTTACGCTGTCCGCGACGGCCAGTGCTTTGAGACTGCCAAGTGTCCAGGCTGCGCCGAACAGCGACATCTGCCGAGCATCCACCTGTCGGGGCAATATGTCCAACGGCAAAGGCGCATCATCGACGGTCGAGGCCGGATTCCATCGAACTTTGAGCGTCACCGGACTGACCGCGATTTGACGACCGAGCGAGAACGCGCGCGCACTTTCCACGGTCGTCGTTTGCGTCAGGAACGTCTCGACCAGGGACGCATTATCGAACGCATGAACCTGTGGGCTGAGCGCATAGACGACCCAATCAACCAGATCGCTTGGCGGACGCTCACGATTGATCTGCGTAAAAAAACCGTTTGTCCCGGCAGCGATCGGAATTTCGGATGCGGCCAGCAGGTGGCGTGCGAGCACGACCGTTTCGCGTGGGGTCGCGTTCGCACCTTCACGCAGGATCAGCCATCGCGTCAGCGGCGTGCCAAGCGCATCGACGATGGATCGCGCGCGCCCCAACTCCGCCGCGCTATTGTCACCCAGATGAACAGCCAATTCGAGCTTGCAACTGAGCGCACGGACTGTCTCTGTCGCCCGTTGCAATGTGGACTCACTGTTCACATCGACGTGCATATCTAATCGCAAATGTGCGAGATGCAACACCTTCAGGCGTTCTATCTCGCGCGGGATCAAGGTTTCGGCGATCGTTGACATTCCGAGGCCAATCGCCGGAAGTGGACGCGCCACTTGCGGATCAACCCGGAGCGTCAAGCGGCGTTCGTCCACACGAATCTCCGGCGGGTGGCCGAGCAAACGCACGGTCACGCTCTGGTGAATTTCCGCCCCTGCCGCAAGCTGCACCGGAAACGGATCGCCAAGCGGCGTGCAATAAGTTTTGTAGGAGGCATCCGTCCAATTGCGTTGATCCTCCGTCTCGAACGTGTCGCCTTCCATGCGTACTTCGACCCGCAGACCGGGCAGGATCGTGTGGGTGATCGCACGTATATCGAGAAATGGTTGGAAGGGTGCAATCTGTGCCGGAAAGACGCACGCTTCGCTGTGGCCGTCCACATGCACAAGGGTGCAGCTTGCTCCGGCCAAAGTCACCGGGTGCAGCACACAAAACCCGATCCGGTTGCGTTTGAACGACGTCAGGCTTTTGCCATCGAATCGGAAGCGCATTGTCCCGTCTTCACCCCCTGTGATCGCGCCTTCCCAGACAAAATGAACATCATCCTGGTGATGTTCGCTGACGAACTGTATGTCGAACGAATCGGCGCGAATGTCGAGGGTGTGAATGTGGCGAGTGGCAGGCACAGTGCCCCAGTTGTGATCGCGCACCGCCGCATAGATTCCCCGCAGAATCTCGTGGTCGCCGAGGCGGATGTAACGCAGCGCACCGTTTTCAAAGATGGCCGAGAACGCGCCCGCGTGCAAAGCCATTCGTTCGGCGGGCTGCTGCCCCGATCCATCGTAAATTGTTGGCAGCACCACTCAACGTCCTGCTTCCAGTGGCCTGATAAAACGACGCTTTAGTCGCTTGAGATTGCCCGCCCGTAGACTGTCGAAGAAAATGGCGAGGAAAATGATGGCGGCCTGAACCATCGGCTGCAAATACAGATTGACCAAGTTGAACGACAGCCCCGTTTGCACCATCTGAATCAGCAGCGCGCCGATGACTGTACCCAGCACATTGCCGACTCCACCAAACAGGCTGGTGCCGCCAAGCACGGCTGCGGCGATGGCGTCAAATTCGTTGCCCTGGGCAAAGCTGTGATCCAAACGCCCGCCAAGCTGCGATACCAGCACAAAGCCCGCCAACGCCGCACAAAACCCCGACATCATATAAACGCTGGTCAGCACCCGTCCGGTGTTGATACCCGCCTTTTTAGCGACTTCCCGATCGTTGCCGACCGCGTAAATTTGCCGACCGAGCGGTGTGCGTACCAGGATGAAATAGGCGACCGCGATCACAATCAGAAATACAATCACGGGCATGGGAATGCCCAGCAGTTGGATCTGTCCAAAAGTGTTCATGCTTTCGGGAAAATCGATCTGCTGGGATGAGGTCAGCGCCGTGCCGAGGCCGCGACAGATGACCAGGGTTGCCAACGTCGTCATAAACGGCAAAATGTGCAGACGTACTACGCAAAAAGCATTGAAAGCGCCGATAACGACCCCGATCAACAGGGTGACGAGGAGCGCGGGCAGAATCGCCAATTGGAGCGATGAGTTGATCAGTAACCCGGCGACCACCGCCGACAAATACATATTTGAGCCAACGGATAGATCGATACCGCCTGTTAACAGTACGAACGTCATTCCAACCGCCACGATGCCCGTAAACGCCGCCTGTTTGACAATATCCACCATGTTTTCGGGCAAAAAGAAGCGGGGCGACCACAGACCGAACACGATAAAAAGGATGATGAATAAGACAATGGTTGAGTTGTTGAGCAATAATTCACCGATTTTTTGACGTGTCATCAGGTATTTTCCGTCTGTATTATGGCGTCGTGATGAACATCTGTGTTTGGCAATTCTTGTTCACGGAAAGCGGCGCGCAAAATGCGCTCATCATGGAACTGGTCGCGCGTGAACTCACCGAAAATCTCGCCGCGACTCATGACCAGGATGCGATCACAAATGCCGATCAGTTCTTCAAGCTCCGACGAGATGATCAAGATTGCACTGCCTTCGGCGGAAATCTGGTTGATCAACGAATAAATTTCATATTTTGCACCAACGTCAATTCCGCGCGTCGGTTCATCCATGATAAAGATGGCTGGCTCGGATAGCAGCCATTTGGCGATCACCACTTTTTGCTGGTTGCCGCCGCTCAAGCTCTTGGCCGACTGCTGTTCGATGTTGCCGCTGCGCAACTGCAAGGCTTTGACCATCTCACGGGCGGCCTCCATCAAACTATTTCGGTCAACAATATTCAGTGCCGTCCGGGCAAAGGTCGGCAGCGCGACCAGGCCAATGTTATTCGCAATATCGATGTTCATCAGCAGCCCTTCTTCACGTCGGTTTTCCGTGACGAAGGCCATGCGATGGCGAATACTGGTGCGCGCCGAGGGATCCCGCATCGGCTTTCCATCGATCAGGATTTCGCCGCCTTCAAACGGATCGAGACCAAAAATCATCCGTGCCAGTTCCGTTCGGCCTGATCCCATCAAGCCGAAGATGCCGAGCACTTCGCCTTCATTCAAAGTCAGGTTGATATCTTCGACGACACCCGGCGAGGATATGTGCTTCAGCACCAGCACCTGCTTTTCCGAAGGGGTTGCGGTGCGGGGTGGGTACAACTGCTCGATGCTGCGGCCAACCATCAGGCTGATCATGCGGTTGATGTCAAAGTTATTGACGGTATCCAGCGCGACCAGTTGCCCATCGCGCATGATGGCGACGGAATCGGAGAGTTTCAGGACATCGCCGAGGATATGCGAAATGTAGATGACGGACTTCCCCCCCGTTTTTAATTGTCGGATGATGGCGAAAAGCCGCTCAGTCTCACGCGCCGTCAAGGATGTCGTCGGTTCGTCAAAGATGATCAGCGAGGCATCCTGATAAAGCGCTTTGGTAATCTCGACGAGCTGCCGTTCGCCGGGCGAAATCCGCTCGACGAGCATTTCTGGAGACAGGTCTAGGCCGACCGATTGCAGCAGATCATGTGTGCGCTGGTGGATCGCCGCGCGATCGATCGTCCGCAGAAATCCGCGTCGGGGGAAATTGCTGATAAAGATATTTTCAGCGATGGTCAGGTTCATGAATAGGTTCAGTTCTTGATGGATGAAAGCGATGCCCACCTCATACGCATCGGCAGGTTGACGTGGATGATACGGTTGTGACTTGAAAAACATCTCGCCGCTATCTTGCAGCACCACGCCCCCGATGAGATTCATCAGCGTGCTTTTCCCTGCACCGTTCTGCCCAATCAGTCCGAGCACTTGCCCGGCGCTCACCGCGAGGCTGACATCCTTCACGGCAGGCACGCCAAAAAACGACTTGGTAATATTGCGAATTTCAAGTAAGTCGCTCATGCTCGATTTTCCATATTGACCAGCCGTGTCCGAGTCACGTCCAATAGCGCGGCAGTCAGAATAACCAGACCTTTAACCGCATCAATCACGAAGGGCGACAAGCGCATCGCATTCAAAATATTGAGCAAAAGCACAAAAAATGCGACGCCGAAGAAGGTGCCGCGCACCGATCCTTTGCCGCCAAATAGACTCGTTCCACCGATCACCGCCGCGCCGATCACATCCAGCAGTAAATTGCCGCCACCGAGTGAAGGTTGACCAATCGCTAGCCGAGCCGAATATAAAATGGAGGCGACCGCAGCACAAAATCCGCTGAACATGTAGACGCGCAAAGTAACCCGGCGATTCGGCAGCCCGGAAATTTCCGATGTGCGGCGATTCGTACCGATCGAGAACATATTTCGCCCAAAGATGGTACGGCTCAACATGAACTGTGCCATACCAGCCAACCCCACGGAAATAATGAACGGATAGGTAATCAGCGGCAAAATATCTCGGCGCGCTATATCGGAAGTCAGTTTTGGCCCCAGATAGATGGAGATGAGATCGCCTTTGCCCAGCGTCACGAACGCATCGGGAATGCCCGAAATGTTCCGCGATTGGGTCAACCAGAGGGCGAACGCGCTCACAAACGTCGATGTCACAAGCGTGACCATAAAGGGAGCTAGATTGAAGCGCGTGATGGCATACCCATTCAAAAATCCGATGCTCATGCCAATCACCAGCATCGTGATGACGGCTGCCGGAACCGCCCAGTCGCTGCCACCGAGCAGGCCTCCTTCGGGGTGCATCAAAATGCCCCACATCGGACTTTTATCGAAGAAAGCTGGATCCAGCTTTGTCGCCATGACCATTGCGCCCACCACACTGGTTAGGCCCATGGTCGCGCCAACGGAAAGATCGATGCCCCCAATGATCAAAACAAAAGTTTCCCCAACGGCGACGGCCAATAACGGCCACATATTTTGAATCTGGTTGGCGAGGTTGACCGGGGCGCGCAGGACGGGAAAGAAAATCGCGCTGACAAAAAAGAACAGAACGGTGAGGTACAGAACAAAGTAATCAGAGATTATGAGTCTGCGAACTGCCCTTTGCAAAGAAAATCCGCGAGGCGGTGCGGAAGGTTTGGCGCGCACCCTGAGCACTTCCGCGTTGGCCGGTTTATCGATAATTGACACGCTTGCAGCCCTTTGCTTGTCTGATTCAAAGGCGATCCTGGGGAATCTCGCTCAGCAGATACGATACCGTGGGGAAACCCGTTAGCACATTGTCCCCCACGGCATCCGTTCTCAAAAGGGCTTATTTGGGTTTGCTACCCGCATCGAGCAGCTGGCAACCCCACATATTGCTGCGCTGCCAGATATAGTTTGCGGCGGAAAGCGCAAAACCTGGATCAAGCAGCACGGCATTCGGAGTCTTTTCCTTGTCTTTGATCGCTTTCAGTACGCGATCCATCGTCAGTTTGGCTTCCAAGAAAAGGTCTTGAACGCCCGTCGCATCGACCAAACCATCACCGATCAACTTGCATGCCGTCACATCGCCATCCAACCCGGCCAGCAGGACGTGTCCCGGCTGACCAGCGGCCACCCACTTTTTGCGCGGTTCCAGCACCGAGCGGATGGTCGGGAACAGGAAGTCCGATGACGTGAACATGAAATCGACGTTGGGATTGGCCGTGATCGCGGCTTCCAGGTTCGCCAGCGCCGTCTTGGCATCCCACTCGGAGGCGACTTCGATCGGCTTGGCAAACATACCTGGGTAACGCTTGTTGTAGCGGTTGATGACGTTGAAGAACCCATCACGGCGACCAATCGCGTTGGTGTCTTGCAAGGCACCCACGAGAATCAAGGGCGTCACGGGCTTCTGGGTGATTTCCCACTGGCGCAGCGCCTTCTGGGCGATGAATTCGACGGCCTGCTCGGTGGCACTGACGTTATCCGCGACCACGACAATGCCCTTGGTCTTGTCGTTGGGCGGGCGATTGAATACCGCGATGGGGATATCGGCGGCTTGCGCTTCTTTGACGATCGTGTTGGCGCTGTCACCATCTTGCGGGATGATGATAATGCCGTTCACGCCCTGGGAGATGCAATCACGTATCTGTTCGAGTTGCTTATTCGGGTCTTCGTTGGCGTTGTATTCCAGCACATCAACACCCTGAGCGCGAAGCGTCTCCGTGATCGCTTTGTGACCCGCAACCCAGAACTCAGTTTCCAGGTCTTGGAAACCAAAGCAAATCTTGGTGCCCGATTGGGCTTTCGTGTGGTGCAACTGAAAGGCGAAGCTGGTTACGACCAGCACGGCGGCAAGTATGATCATGCCAAGCCGAGGGAAAAAGTTGCGCATGGGAAATCTCCTTAAAAACCAAAAAGTTGCGAACTAGATGCACATCGCTGCCCTGGCAAATCCAACACTCATTTCGGCGCGCTATACCTGCCTTTCCGCTCACTGAAGTAAACTCCAGGAGCATTGTATACAGTGTACAGTATATTGTCAAGCATTCAAACCAACAAAAAGCAGACGCGGCTTGCAGCGTCCGAGTCCGGCAATCTTTATGCAACGGCGTTATGGGACTAATTTTGTTAACTTGACATCAATTCAACAATTGTATACAGTACACTCAAAACACTTGAATTGCGGGTCAATCAACCTTATGCCGCGTCTTAGCCATGTGCGCCCATTGAGTCTCCGAGAGCAAGTCGTCGAGCAAATACGCAACGCGATCATTGAGGGGCGTCTAAATCTGGGCGACCGTATCACCGAAATCGGCCTCACCGAAGAACTCGGCGTGAGTCGAACTCCCGTGCGTGAAGCGTTGATTCTCTTGGAGCGCGAAGGTTTGATAGTTTCTGCGCCCAATCGCAGCAATATGGTTCGATCCTTCACCGAACGCGATGTGGGCGATATATTTTCGATGCGGACGGCCCTCGAAAACTTCGCCGGGGAATTGAGTATCGATCGCCTGGAAGCAGCCGATATGCAGCATTTGGCCGCGGCCATTGAAGCCCAAAAACAGGCCATTCATCAACGTGATTTGCAGGCTGTCCGCCGTGTCGATATGGCCTTTCATCGATATCTTGTGGAACGCAGTGAGCATCCATTGCTCATCCGACAGTGGACGGAAATCGTCGCACAAATTGCGTCGTTGCTCTACCTGCGTGCCGAGGCCATCACCGACTATGACGAGTTGCAGTCCATTAATGATCACAAGGCGATTGTGCAGGCGTACCAAACCCACAACCTGGATGCGCTGCGGATTCTGAACACCCAGATCAACCAGCGCGTGGCCGGTGAGTGCAGAATCGGTGTGGCGCACCGTTTGAAGCGTTTAGCGGCAGAGCAGGCTGACTGATCGACAGTATCGTTTTTTTGCCGTTGCATTGTATACAATATGCTGTATACTATTGATCGCTTCTTGGAAACGCTGATGAACAATGGGCAGCGCACTTAAACACGGATATCGGCACTCAAGCGTTCATTCAAACTTGTCTAATCGCGCTGACTTTTATTCCCGTTTGAAGAAAGGATCCCTTGTATAATGACAACCATCGCTCTTTTGGGTGCTGCCGGAAAAATCGGGGCACGTATCGCTGCCTTGCTCAAACAAGATTCGGCCTATCACACCCTGTTTGTTGAAGCCAGTGGTGCGGGTGAACAACGTCTGCGCGCTCTGGGATTGTCGCCAACCGCCCAGAACGAAGCCGTCGCAGAGGCGGATGTCGTGATTTTGGCCGTACCCGATCTGTATATTGGTCAGATTGCGCGTGACATCGTACCGTCCTTGAAAGCTGGCGCCCTCGTGATCGGGCTAGACCCGGCCGCCCCCCACAGTGGTAAATTACCAGAGCGCTCGGACATCAGCTATTTCATATCCCATCCGTGTCACCCACCCGTCTACAATGACGAAGTTGATGAGAAGGCACGCACGGACTATTTCGGCGGCATTGCCAAGCAGAATATTGTCTGCGCCCTTATGCAAGGTCCAGAGGAACATTATGCGCTCGGCGAGGCTATCGCCCGCAAAATGTTCGCGCCCGTGATGAATGCGCACCGCATTACCGTTGCACAGATGGCGATATTGGAGCCAGCGCTCGTTGAAACCATCACGATCCCACTGATGATGGTGATCCGTGAGGCACTGGACGAGGCAATCGCCAGAGGTGTTCCCTCAGAGGCCGCGCGCGATTTTCTGCTCGGTCATATCAACATCGATATTGCGATCTTGTTTGGTTTCCTCAACGCACAGTTTTCCGACGGTGCCAAATTGGCAGCAAAACGCGGCATGGAGCAAATCGTCAAGCCCGACTGGAAGCGGGTTTTTGAGCCGGAGCATATCATGCGCGAGGTACGGATAATCACCGAAGGTACGGTATCAGATTGACGAACTCATTGATTTTGGGTAACGAGATCATTCACGCCCTATTCCACGGAGTTGATTGCGTTTTGTCGATTGTCGATTAGCGCTTTATGAGCGTTTATAAATAGCGCGCCCATACGGCCTGTTATCCGAAAATTTCGGTGATGGGGTGCGCATGATCTTCATTCGATCTTCATACTTTCCCGTTACGATTGCCGCGTTAGGTTGGCACAAGACGGGAAGATTTTCGGCATGGTCGCTCTCAAACGCGTAGGCGCATTAACGCTGATCGCCCTCATCGGGATCGGCGTGCTGGGCGCGCGCGCGGTTTGGAACATTCAAAACGTGGCAGCAGTGATTCCGGCGGTAACGATCACGCTCGGTGTGCCGTTCTATGCCCAGGATATTCTGAATGAGCGCGTCCTGGCCGACTTCAAAGCGGCCAATCCTGGTATCGGTGTGCAGATCGTGGTGGCGGATACGGTGAGTCAACCCGCCGCTGCCAAAGATACGGCGCATCACCTGGATGCCATCCAAAAGCTCGTCAGCACGGCGGATGTGATCTTATTCGACAGTGCGGACAGCCGGGGTGTCATCACACCGGAAGCCACCCATGCGGGCTACTATCTCAACTTGAGTCCGTTCTTGGAAGGTGACAGCCAACTAAACGCAACGGATTTTAACCCAGCGCTGTTCCGTGCCTTTCAATGGGATGGCGGAACGTGGGCGCTGCCACTCGCCGCCGATGCGACCGTGCTGCTTTATGATTCGGTGGCTTTCGATCGCGCCAATCTGAGTTATCCGACCAACGCCTGGACGATCGACGATCTGAGCCGCGCGGCTAAAGCGCTGACCGCCAATGGATCGGAAATAGCGTTTAGGGGCGATGATGATCTGGCTCTGTATGCGAGTTTGATCGGCAAGCCGCTGTTCGATCCCGATGTGCTCCCCAATCCGCCGCAGATCGATCAGCCGGAAGTGCGTACCGTGCTCGACAAACTAGCCGCTTTGCAACGTCTACAGAGTGGGGTAAAAGTCGATGCGGAGAGCGCGGCATTGCGCATCGGATCGATTGGCGGTCTGATTTTTGCGCCACCGGAGGCGAAAGGGCCGTCACGCCGGGCTGCCCTGCTACCGGGCGGCCATGCGCTACTCAATGTGCGTGGGGTGGCTGTCAGCGGCGCGACCCAAAATACCGAGGCGTCGTATACATTGGCGCGCTTCCTGACTTTGCGCCCGGAGCTGACACAATTCGGCGTCATGTCGGCGCGCCGCAGCACCATTATCAAGCAGGACGAGGGCTTTGGCCGCTCCCATCCGAAGATTCCGCAGGAAGTTGCGCAGCTTCTCACAGATGCGCTCGCTACGGGGCTGACCGCGACCGATCTGCGTTTTTACGATTACCTGGTGGCGGCGACGGCCAAGCAGAATACCGACAGTTTCGATCCGCGTGCGGCGATCGTCGCTGCCCAGGAGGACGCGCTCAAGGCACAGCAGATCGCGCTCGATCGGCACGGCGACTCGTCGAAGGTGGCCGTCGTCGCCACATCCGTGCCCACCATCGATCCGAAGCGCGGGAGCACGCTCAAATTCGGCTTGACGGTATTTGCCACGTCTCTGCCCCAAAAGGCGGCGATTCAGGCATTGGCCGATCAGTTCGTTGCACGCACGCCGGGACTCGCTCACATCGAGATTCTCGGCGGATTCGATCCATTTGAGTCCGCAACGCGCAAGTACGACTGCTTCTATCTGCCCTACAGCGCCGTGCCGAGCGCCGCACTCGATTCGATCCTGAACCTCGATCCGTTCATGAGCGCGGACAAAAATCTGAACCTCGCCGACTTTATCGGCGGCGCGCTGGCAGCGACCACGCGCGACAACAAGGTGTGGTCGCTGCCAATTGGGATCACGCCGACGGTGATGTGGTACGACTCGGCGGCTTTTGCGAATGCCCGCATCCCGACGCCGACCTTCGGCTGGGACATCAGCGCCTTCAAAGATGCCCTCAAAGCCTTGAAGCTCGTCGTCAAAGCCGATCAAGCGCCGTTCATCATGCCGGGGCCTGGCGGCGAAGGCATCAGCCTCTTGATGCTGGTCGCGGCTTATGGCGGCCTGCCGATCGATTGGACAACCACACCGCCCACCGTCAAATTCACCGATCCGGCCAACGTCGCCGCTATCCGTCAGGTGCTCGATCTCGCCAAAAGCGGGCTGGTCGATTACCGCTCGCTGGGCCGTGACTTCGGCATGACGATCGCCGCGAATCAGCCGGGCAGCCCGCTATATAGCGACCAATTGAACGGGGTCAACTTTGGGCGGCTGTTCGGTGCGGGCAAAGACCCGATCAATCCGGTTGAAACGGGCAAATTCGCGGCGGTGACGTTTCCGCGTGGTGCGGGCGTGCAGGCGCTCTCCTACAGCACCGGTACGCTCTATATCAGCGCCAAAGCGCAGAATCCCGACGCTTGCTACGGCTGGATCAGCACATTGGCGGCGCACCCGGATTTGCTCAGCTTGATGCCCGCTCGCCAATCGCAGCTTGCTGATCCGAATCTGCCGAGCCTGTACGGGGATTCGCTAGCCGCCGTGTATCGGGAAGTGAGCAAAGTGATCGACGATCCGGCGACGCTCAAGGTACCGTCCTTGTTCGATGGCGGCTCCAATATCTCTGGGTTTGTGGTCGAATACTGGCTGTTCCAGGCCTGGGACTCATATGTATTGAAGGATGCTGACCTCGATGCGGCACTGAGCGACGCGCAGACCCACGCCGGCGCTTATACGACCTGCACGGCTGGCTTGCCCGCCTACGATCCGGCGAGTCAGAAATACCCGGATTACTTGCGTGGGCTGATCGGCTGCGCGGCCAAAGCCGATGGGCGCATCAAAGCGCTGTTGGGAAATTGAGCATGTGGAAGAACCTCACCCCCGCCCCCCTCCGTACTCACGGAGAGGGGAGATTTGGGCGAGTGCTTTTCAACGTGCGGCGAGAAGTGAGCGGCTTAACGCCCCCTCGCTGTGGTTACGGAGAGGGGGTTGGGGGGTGAGGTTCTTTTTGTCGGTGGCAGGGTTCTTCAATTGGAACGACGAGAAGGAAACGCATGTTTAGGCTGATATTTCGACCGCTGATTCGGATCGTGGATACGCTCATGTTTGCGATGGAGCGGCTGTGGCGACAGCGCTATCTCGTTTTGTGGGCGCTGATCGGCTTGACGGCGGCCACCACTCTGGCGATGAGTCTGCCGCTCTATTCAGATGCGGTCAACACGACGATCCTGCAATCGAAGCTGAACGCTGTGCCCTACGCCTTTCGTTTCCGCTACCTCGGCAGTCAAAAGGGGAATATTGGGCAAGCTGACGTGAGCGTCGAAGACTCGACGGCGCGCCAAGTCTTTGCCAATCGGATCGCGCTGCCGATCAGCGATCAGATCAGCTATGTGCGGACGAGCGCCTTCCGTGTGACCGATATGCGCAATAACAAGCCGATCACGCCATCGAGTATGGGCGTGCTCAGCGGCTTAGATGCGCACATGACGATCGTGGCGGGCGCATGGCCGCCGAAAACGCCGACTGCCAAAGGTGATCCGTTGCCGACGCTCGTCCCGGAAACGATGCTGTACACGATCGGCGTGCAGGTGGGCGATGTGCTGCAAGTTTCACCCGCCAGCGGACAGCCGATCAGCCTGAAAGTGGCCGGGTTATGGCGCGCCACCAACGCCAACGATCCGATCTGGAACTTCTATCCACCCAAAGCCTTCGATACGGTGCTGCTCGTCCCATCCGATGCGTTTTGGGGCACCGTGAGTGCGATCGCCAAACCGGTCGAAGAGGCGGCTTGGTACTTCGCGTTCGACGGCCACAATGTGCTGACCTCCGACATCGATCCGCTGCTGGGACGCATCGCCGACGGTCAGCGCAGCGTCGAGTTGGCGCTCCCTGGCGTCAAGACCGATATTTCGCCCGTTGTTGGTCTGAATCAGTTCGATATCGACGCGCACCAACTGACCCTCCAACTGACTGTGATCATCCTGCCCGTCGGTGGCTTGGTCTTGTACTTCGTGACGCTCATCGCTGGGTTGTTGGTCGGGCGACAGAGCGCCGAAGACGTGACGCTGGGTAGCCGTGGCATGGGACGGCGCGGCATCCTGGCCGTTCACATGACGATGTGGGGCATCATGGCCGTCATCGCGTTTGGGTTAGGGATCGTGCTGTCGCCGCTGTTAGTGAACTTGGTCGGTCGGACGACCTCATTCTTGCGCTTCGATAACGCGGCGGGCGCGCTCAGTGTTGTCTTCACCACGACGGCGCTGGCGGCGGGCGCGGCGACGGGCGTGTTGGCAGCCAGTTCAGGGCTGTTTGCGGCCTGGCGAGCCACCAGCCAATCGATCACGTCGTTCAAGACGAATGCGGCACGCGCGCGCGCGGCGTGGTGGCAGCGCATCTACCTCGATCTGATGCTGCTGATCCCCGCCTACTATGTGCTGTATTCGCTGAATGCCAAGCATGGCGTCGGCAACAATGGCAACACCGATCCGTTCGCCGATCCGCTGACCTTCCTCGGCCCGACTCTGTTTGCGCTCGGCCATACGCTACTGTTTCTGCGGGTATGGCCGTTCCTGGTACGCATTGGAGCGGGCATCTTGGCGCGCGGACGCGGCATCGCGGGCTTGATGGCTTTGCGCGAATTGAGCCGATCGATCGGACGGTATCGCGGCGCGCTGCTGATGATGGCCTTCACGCTCAGCCTGACCGGGTTCACGGCTTCGATGGCGAGCACGCTCGACCGCGATCTGCACGATCGTGTATCATACAGCGTCGGCGCGGATGCCGTTATCGTGACCGCCACCGATACCCAATCCACCTCTGGTACGCCCGATGCCAGCACCGGTCAGAGCACCAACACCGTGACGGGCTTTAATGTGCTGCCGATCGATGATCTAACGCACATACCGGGCGTGATCGCTGCCGCCCGCGTGGGGCGCTACGACATGCAAATCATGCTGCCCAAAGGGCCGGTCAAAGGTGCGGCACTGGGTATCGATCGGGCGACAATGGCCGAAGTCACACGCTATCGAGACGACTATTCCAAATTGCCGCTGGCCGATTTGTTTAATCTGCTGGCGGGCAACAACCGCACGGGTGTGATCATCAATTCGCAGCTTGCCACCCAAAACAACCTCAAAATCAACCAACTGATCACCTATCAGGTCTATGTGTTCGGCCAGTGGCGGCAGCAGGACAAAGTGCCGATCCTGGGCATCGTCGATTACTTCCCGACGCTCGATCCGCGTGCGCAGCCGTTTTTGATCACCAACCTTGATCCGATTTTCGAGCTGGCGACGACCTACCTGCAATATGACGTGTGGCTGGCGCTCGATCCGGCAGTCGATTCCAATACAGTGCTCGCGCAAATCCGCGCCCTCGATTATCCGGTAGTGCTCTGGAAGGATACGAATCAGTTGATCCGCGATGCCCAGACCGCCCCCGATCGACGTGGCGTGCTCGGATTCCTATCGGTGGGCTTCGTCGCTTCGATCGCCTTAACCTTGATCGGAAACATCGTGCAGGCGGCCTCGTCGTTTCAGGCGCAGGCGGTGCAGCTTGGATCGCTGCGCGCGATGGGCTTGGGTGGTGTGGCGGTGGCGGAGTACCTCATGATCTCGCAAGGGTTGGCGGTGCTCAGTGGGATCGCGGGCGGCACGTTGATCGGCGTGCTGACGACGACGCTGTTCTTGCCGCTGCTCGATTTTGGCAATGGGCTACCGCCGTATCTGGTGCGCTTTTCGTGGAACGATCTGGTGAGTGTGTACAGTGTGTTTGCGGCGATTCTGCTCGGCGTCACGCTGCTGATGACGATCTTGCTCGGACGTCAGCGCCTCTCGAACGTGATCAAACTCGGCGAGGCCGCATGAAAAGGGATTCACCTTACCCCCTCTCCGTACTCATGGCGAGGGGCAGTCGCACGGAAATTGACCCCCTCTACCTGCGGGAGAGGGGCAGTGGGTGTTAGCTGGTGTACGTTTCTATTTTCAATTGTAACAAGTGAAGGTGTCGTCATGCTCGGACAGCAATTCTCAATTTTCATTCGTCGTATATCTCTGATCGCCGTCGGCATTCTCGTCCTGAGTGCGTGCAGCGGCAGCGGGATCAGTTTGCCAACTTTGGCGTCGGGCGCGGTCACGGGTGCTGCACCCGCCGTCGCACAAGTGCCCACTTCCACGCCGATCCCGACCGCGCCTGCCGTCGCCCGCCCAACGTACCTGGTGCAGCGCGGCGATGTGCAGGACATCCTCGACGTGACCGGACGCTGGCAGCCACGAGATCAACTGACGCTTTCGTTCCCGATCGCCGGACAGGTGCGCAACGTCAATGTGACGCGCGGCCAAACGATCAAAGCCGGTTCGATCATGGCCGATCTGCAAATTACCAATCTCGAAAATCAGCTCGCCACCGCGCAGATCAACTTAAACACGGCGATCCAGACGCTCAACCAGACCAGCAGCGTGCTGCAAAACGTCCAAAACGCTCAGATTACGCTGGCAAACGCACAGATCAGGCTGAATCAGTCGATCGATAACAGCCCCTGGACGCAGTTGGCGTCGGCGGAAAACAACCTGAAATCGGCGCAGGCGGCGGTCGATGAAGCCCAGCGCAGCCTTGATAACGCGCTCAGTCACCCGGAGCAGCCATCGTCGACGGTCGATCAGGCGCGTACTTCGCTGCGGAATGCGCAATCCAGTCTCACCAACGCACAAATTAGCTATTACAGCGCCGCACAGACCTTCAATTCGCACAAGTACGACGTGCAAACCAATCAGAATTCGGTCGTGTCCGGGCAGATTGGCTTGCAAAATGCGCAGACCAACACGAGCGTCGATCCGCAAAAGCTGGCCGCCGTGCAAAACGATCAATTGACGGTGGCAAACCTCCAACAGCAAATCGATCAATCGACGATACATTCGCCGATCGATGCCGAAGTGCTGGATATCACGATCAAGCCAGGTGATAGCGCCAAGGCGTTCGATGTGGTGATCACGATCGGCAAACCAACGCCCCTCGAAGTCGTCGCCAACATCGCGTTTGCCGATGCCTCGCAGCTTAGCCCCGGCACGACGATCGGTATCGCGCTGCCGCTCAATCACCCGGAACTAGCCGTACAGTGTGTCGTCCGCCGCGTGCCGTTGAGCGCCAAAGACGCCGACCAGACTTCGCGCATCGCCGCCACGCTCAATCTGCCCTCGGAGACGCTGGTCGAGGTCAAGCTGCCCAAGTCGATTTCGCATAACGTGCTTTGGCTGCCCCCGGTGGCGATCCGCACATTTCAGAATCGGACGTTCGTGGTCGTAGATACCTCCGATGGCCCACGCAGTGTCGATGTGACGCTCGGCTTGCAAACAACCGACCGTGACGAAATCAAACAAGGCCTCAAAGAAGGCGATATTGTCGAGGGGCCATAAGATGCTGCAAATGAACCTCACCCCCGGCATCTCCGGGATTCACCTCACCTCCCCACCCCCTCTCCGTAATCACGGCGAGGGGGCGCAAATCATCGCGCGACCGACGACACGAGCGAAGCCGTGTATTGTGTTTTGGAGGAGCGCGCTATGACCGCCTGGATCACTTGCAAACAGGTTGTCAAAGCCTACAAGATCGACAAGCGCGAAGTAGTGGCGCTGCGCGGCATCGACTTCGAGATGGAACGCGGCGAATGGGTGACGATCGTCGGGCCAAGCGGCGCGGGTAAATCATCGCTGCTCAATTTGCTGGGCGGCCTCGATAAACCAACCGCCGGACAGTTGAGCGTGGATGGGATCGATCTGCTCAATTTGAAGGGATCGGCACTGGTGAATTATCGGCTGCGCGAAGTTGGCTTTTTGTGGCAGCAGACGCTTCGCAACTTACTGACCGGGCGGTCATCGCTCCGTAATGTGACGCTGCCGATGATGCTGGCGGGTACAGCCCCGTGGAAACGTGCGCCGCGCGCCAAAGAACTGCTGACGGCGGTTGGTTTGGCCGATCAGATGTACAAGCGCCCAATGATGCTTTCTGGCGGTCAGCAGCAGCGCGTGGCGATGGCGGTGGCGCTGGCGAATCAACCCAAGCTGCTCCTGGCCGACGAGCCGACGGGCGAACTGGACGCCAAATCTGCGGCAGGCATGGTGACACTGCTGCAAGAACTGCGCGAAAAATTCGGGCTGACGATCCTGATGGTCACACATGATCCGGAAGTCGCAGCCTATGCGGATCGCATCCTGACCCTGCGTGATGGTGCACTCGGCCAAAGCCTGACCGATGATCGCGCGGCCACCCCCAAACTCGACTCACAAGGGTTCATTCAACTGCCGGAGGCGGTACGTGCCCAGCTTTCGGGTGCGCCGCGCGTCGCCGTTGAAATCCGCCCAGAAGGGGTGCTGCTGCGTGCCGAAGCCGACGATATCGCCGATCCGAACTTTGACGGGGCGCTCAACGATGCGCCGCCCGAAGTACAGCGACGCGGTTTGCGAGGATTGTTCGGGCGGCGCGCGGCCAAATCGAAAACGGCGACACAGAGTCAGAATAAGGTGGCGAGCTGATGAGTACCATCGTCGATTGTATTGGAGTCGAGCGGACTTACCCATCGAGTGCTGGTCCGGTCCGTGTGTTGAAAGGGATCGATCTGCTGGTCGAGGAAGGCAAGCTAATCGCCCTATATGGCCCGTCGGGCAGCGGCAAAACGACGTTTCTCAACCTCGTGGGCGCGCTCGACAAGCCTACCGCTGGGTCGCTGATCGTGTGTGGCAAAGACCTCACGCGCCTCGGTGAGCGTGGACGATCCGCGTTGCGTCGCAAGCAAATCGGCTTTATCTTCCAGGCCTATGCGCTGCTGCCCACCTATACGGCGCTCGAAAACATCGATCTGGCGCTGCGGCTGCCACGCCTGGGTTTCCGTGAACGCAAACGCCGCGCATTGGCCGCGTTGGAAGCGGTCGGCTTGGGCGCATGGGCAAATCATGTGCCGGACGAGATGAGCGGCGGCCAGCGCAAACGTATCGCCATTGCGCGTGCATTGGCGCTGCGTCCGCGCCTCCTGTTGGCGGATGAACCAACGGGTGGCCTCGATACGCACACTTCGCGTCGAATCCTAGCATTGTTCAAGTCGGTGGCCGTTCAGCAGGGCACGACTTTCATCATCGTCTCGCACGATCCGCAAGTTGCTGAAATGGTCGACTTAGCTTATGACCTGCACGATGGCAAATTAGTACAACGTGAGAAGAACAATACTGCCGAACTCCGCGCTGCAACGGCCATTTCCGATGCGCTCAACGGGAATATCGCTCACCCACTCGTTTCGTCCAATAACTCGGTGCCACAGGGGGTACTGCCTTGATCAAGCGTTTGCTCGTCCTTATTCCCATCACGTTTATCGTGGCTGCGCTCGCTGGCTTGGGGTTTTATGCCGCCTCGACGAAATCAGCGGCGAATGCCCTTCTTGCCGCGCCAACCGTTCCCGTGCAGGCCAATGCCCAGGCCGATACGCAGCCGACCAAAAGTGCCACGCCCGCCGTTTCGCGCACGGTGACGCTCACCCGCACGCCGACGCCGTTGGCTTCATTGACGCCTTCGCAAACCCTTTTGCCGCCGCCGACTTTCGAGCCGCCGACACTGACGCCGCTGCCCTCAGCACTGCCGACGGCCACCGCAACGTTCACACCGATCGGCCTCGGCTCGATCCCCGGTTTGATCGGCGCGGAGACATATACGCCCGTCGGCACGCCCGGTTGTGTCATCCGCAAAGCGTGGAAAGCCACCTATACCGTGCAGTTCAACGAGGCGCTGATCACCATCGCCAAGAAATTCAACGTCACGGTGGCGGAAATGGCACAGGCCAATTGTCTCGCCGATCCTAACAAAATCTACCTGAATCAGGTTTTGCACGTCCCTGGTGAACTGCCGCCCACGCCGCCGTATACGTGCTTCCCCGTGCAGGTGTTAACGCCAATCAACAACACCTACAACATCCCTGGCAGCGGTCTGATGGAGTTCCATTGGTACGGTCCACGCACGCCGCGCAACCTTGTCCGTATTTTCGCCCCAGACGGCACCAAGACCGAATACGTCGTTGAACTGCGTCAGGACTACCAGATCGATCTTTCGACTCTGCCGCAGGCAGGCATGTATCAGTGGTGGGTGTACCCGCTGGATGCGTCGTTTGTGCAGACATGTCCCGAAGGCGGCCCCTGGAACTTCACCAAAGCTGCCAAACCCCCGGCCACCAGAGTAGGGCCATAAGCATCGAGAACTTCTCGCCAACGAAAAAGGGCAACCCAATGTGGTCGCCCTTTGTTTGATTGTGCAACGATTATGGCTATAACAATGCCTGCTGAACACCTTGATCGGCGCTATCGCCGTCGGCCTCGTTTTCGGCGGCACTCGTTGACAGCGGTGCGACGACTTCGACCCGATTCTTGATCTGCCGCGCATATTCCAGAATCTCCTGGGCATTTTGGCGAGCGCTGGCCGATTCCGAGCCGAGCATTTCGGCGATCTCATCGACGCGCTGATTCTCACCGAGCAGCGTGACAGTGGTTAGCGTGCGATCGCCGCGCAGACTCTTGGCAACCTTGAAATGCGCATCGCCGAATCCCGCTAACTGAGCCAAGTGCGTCACGCATAATACTTGGTGCGACTCGGCCAGATTCCACAGCTTGCGCCCGACGGTGATGCCGACTCGCCCGCCGATGCCCTGATCGATTTCGTCGAAGATGAGCGTGGGCGTCTGATCGGCGCGCGACAGCACCCCTTTGAGCGAAAGCATAATACGCGCGGTTTCGCCGCCACTTGCCACTTTGACCATCGGACGCAGCGGTTCACCGACGTTGGCGGCCATCATAAACTCGACATGATCGACGCCTGTGTGGTCGAACGCCAGCCGTTTTCCGTTGACGTAACAGCCCGCTTCCGGGTCTTCGATCTGGGTCATGGCGACCTCGAAACGTGCGCCGCCCATGCGCAGTTCTTGCAGTTCGGTTTCGATACTGGTGCCCAAAACTTTGGCCGCTCCCGCGCGGGTCGTGCTCAGTTTGGCCGCCGCGTCACCAATACGGTGCAGCAGTTTATCTTCTTCGCCACGCAATTCGATCAGCCGCTCTTCGCTGTGGGTGATGTCGCGCAGTTCCTTCTCGGCTTTGGCGCGATATTCGACCACCGCTTCGAGGCTGCCACCATATTTGCGCTTGAGCCGATTCAGTGCTTCCGTGCGCTCTTCCACATCGTTCAGCCGCGTCGGATTGAACTCGACCCGTTCGCGGTAGTTCCGCACGGTGCGTCCCAGTTCTTCGGCTTGCACACTCAGTGACTCGGCCAGCGTGTACGACTCACCGAAGACTGGATCAATGTGCGCCAGTTTGCTCAGCAGCGTGGCCGCCTGCCGCAATAAATCGGTGGCTGATGAGCGATCTTCGTCGCCATCGAACAGCAAGTTTTGAGCCTCTCGTGTGAGAGTGGCAAGCTGCTCGGCATTCGAGAGTCGAGTACGCTCCTCGCGCAGCGTTTCTTCTTCGCCAAGCTGCGGGTTGGTCGCACGGATTTCTTCGATCTGATAGCCTAACATATCGATACGTCGCGCGATGGCCGCCTCATCTTGTAGCAGATTCGCAATCTCGGTGCGCACATCGGTCACTTTGCGCACCAGATCAGACAATGCGCGGCGCGACTCGTTGAGGTTGGCATAGCCGTCCAACAAAAAGATGTGGGCACGCGCTTTGAGCAGCGAAAGGTGTTCGCTCTGGCCGTGAATATCGACGAGATGATCACCGATCTCGCGGAAGAACTGTAAGCTAACGGCGCTGCCATTGATGCGACTGGCGCTGCGTCCGTTGCTGCGAACTTCGCGTGTCAGCAGCAATTCATCGGGCGGCTCCAGCTCGATCCCTTCGGCTTCGAGCAGCGGCTTGAGCACCATGCTGAGCGCCGGCGTGAGTTTGTAGACACCTTCGATCGTCGCTTTTTCGCTGCCCGCCCGCACGAAATCGGGATCGGCGCGGCCACCAAGCATCAAATCGACCGCATCGATGATGATCGATTTACCCGCTCCGGTCTCGCCCGTGATCACATTAAAATACGGCGCGAGTTGCAGATCGAGCCGATCGATAATGGCGAAGTTTTGGATTCGTAGTTCTGATAGCATCCAATCATCCTCAAGCAGTTAGCTGTTTGTATTCACTGCAATAGCCGTGAATGCTTCCCAACAAAATAACGTATACGCGGAACTTGATTTCATAGCCCAAGACAATAGCGGGCAGTATCCTCGATCCGGTGCATTAAAGTGTCCGATAACTTGCCCGCCGGGGGTTTCGGAAATCGGTTGGCATCCAGCGAACGAATCTTAAAGCATAGAAATACGGTTTCCATCGGTAGCCCGCTGTCCGCCGCAGGGATACGCACATTCGTCGGATGGTCTCGTTGAATGTTTTCGCCTTTTGATCCCACCACGACGGTGATGACAAGCGGCAGTTGATTGATGGCATCGCTGGAAATGACCAGCACGGGGCGCTGCCCGCTTTGTTCTCGGCCTTGTACTGGATTTAGATTGACAAAATAGATGTCAGCGCGTTGGATAGTCACGCTTGATCCAGTCCATCCAACGTGGCAACGCCAAATTCGACTTCGATCTGTTCCATTTCGCGCCGCATATCAGGATCATTTGCCATTGCGAGGAGCTGTGCCTGAATGTCAGCGCACAGAAGTGCCTCGATATGCGTGCTCGATAAGACACCTAACGACGATGCCTCTTTGACCAGCGCTTCTGGCAACCTGATCGTAATCTCAACGTTGCTCATGGCTTTATCCTCTGCTGTGTCGCAACTACCGATATTATACCGAAGCGCTGGCCGTGAATGCGAACGAGCAGGCATTTGTGCCTGCTTTTTAGGTGGCGTGAGGTCAGCGAATGGGTCGGAAACGTGCCCCCGCCAACACTGCACACAGCACGCCAGCCACCACGACTCCCAGAAGGCTTATCGGTTCGAGATCGCCGCTGAGCACATTGGTTAGATCGGGTAGTGATGCGATCAACGCGCCGCATAGCACCGCCGCGCCAACCACATATGCCTCGTAGCGCCCGCGTCGTTTGCCTGTCAGACGCACCACTGCTTCGGAGATCAGGCCACCTGCGGGCGCGCCCAGGAAAATCGCCAAAAACAGCGCTTTGGCAAGGATAAAGCAGATCGGAATGCTCATCACCAGCGAGACGATCGCCGCGATCGCATAGTCCGTTGGCTGAATGGTGAAATACACATCTTGTTGTTGACGGACACAGCGCGTGCAGCGATAACCGACAGACGTGTGGACCGCGCAGCGTGTGCAGATGTACTGACCGCACTTGTTGCAGCGCAGACTGGTTTCGGTGGTGGGATGAATGTAGCAAAAATGCAGGTTGTGCTCAGCGGACTCAGAAACGACTGACATTGCGCAAACCCTTTCGTGCGTGTCCGATCGATTTATGATGAAACCAGTTAACGTTCACTCATTCACCTCACCCCTGCCCCGCTCCGCAGTAACAGAGAGGGGCGCATTGCGGCTTGACTCCCCCTTGCTGTGGTTACGGAGAGGGAGCGGGGGGTGAGGTTCTTCATTACTTGTGATTGCTCGTGGTCGATGTGATGCGTGCGGCGCGCTGCGATGGTTCGCGGCGGAGCGGCACGCGCGGCTCCAGTCGATCCAGCAACGAACGATAAAAGTAACTCCGGTCGCGCAGCCGCACGAACTGGCTGATCCGTTCGCTGGCTCGCACGATCACGCAGTCGTTGGGTTGCAACATCACGGTCAGTTCACCATCGACGGTGAGCGTGACATCGGTCTGCGTTTCCGGCGTGATCACCACTTCGATGGTCGCCCCTTCGGAGAGCACCATCGGGCGATCCATGCTCAGGTGCGGTGCGACGGGTACGACCAGGATGTTTTTGAGTTCCGGTGGCAGAATAGGCCCGCCAACGGCCATTGCATAAGCGGTTGATCCGGTTGGTGTGGCGACGATCAGGCCGTCGGCGGCATAAGTCGTTGCCCAATCACCGTCGATATACGTTTCGAGCAAGACCGAGTGCGCGATCAACCCGCGACTAATGACGACATCATTGAGCGCCTCGAACGTGCCCAATGCTTGGTCGCCATGCCATGCCTCAGACGTGATCATCATGCGCCGTTCGATCCAAAACTGACCGCTCAGCAGCGCCTCGATCGCCGGTTCCCAGGCGTCGCCACGCGCCTCCGTCAAAAAGCCGAGATGCCCTGTGTTGATGCCGAAGACTGGGACATTGAACGGCGCGCACAGACGGGCAGTGCGCAGCATGGCACCATCGCCGCCAATCGCAATCACCAGATCAGAATCGGCGATCAGATGATTGGTCGAGTCCGCATCCCAGGTGGTGCGCAGCCAGCAGTCCAGTCCGCGCTCATGTAAGGCTGCCTTGACCAGTTCGCCGACCGGCCCCGCGCCTGTGCGCTGTGGATGTGCCAGGATGCCGATCCGTTTGAACATGCGCGTCCTTTCGCGTCAGTGTGCTGGGAACGCGCTCAATTATAACCCAGGTTGGGCGCTCCCTACCGACCAATTCTACGAACTTTTGTTCTGTTTGGCAAATGCAAAGGTGAAGCACCATTTGAAAAACGGCCTATACTTACAAACGCATTTCAAATGTGTGATAACTCGCGCGCGAGCACAATGGTTCGAGAAAGAAAAAGGGTGGCAATGACAAACACGAATCCGTCTGCCGTAGATACCCCTAAAAATCAAAATCCGCTCACAGAAGGCAACGGTTGGGCGTGGCTGCGCGATTGGCCCAAACGCCCCGGCCAAATTAAGCCAGACCAGAACTATTTCATGATCGATCCGGCGGTGCTGCGGGCGGTGTTGGCTGGGGTCGATGAATCCACACGCAAAGACATCATGGCCGATGTTGATTTTGCTGACAAAGAGATTCTTGAGACTTTTCGGGAGCGCGATGCAGAGGCCAAAAAACAGCAGAACACCTACCGCATTTTGCAGTTACTGGTGATGAGCATCGCCTTTTTATCGACAGTCCTGGGTGGCTTGCAACTCCTGGCGACGACCGATGCGGAGCACCCTGCCCTGCTTACTGTATTGTCGGCCACCGAAGGACTCGTCGTCCTCATCACCGTGATCATCGTTTTCCCCTTCGCTGACCGCAACACGGTGATGTCAAGTTGGGTACATAATCGTCAGCGCGCGGAGGCGCTACGCCAGGAATATTTTCGGTTCGTGACGCACCAAGAGCCTTACGATCTCGTGCCCGAGTTCACCGATCGTCAGGACTTGCTTGGCGATCGAATCGCCCAAATATTACTCGATCAGCCGATCGTTGTGAATGCGGTGCAAACCACGTCTGGAGGGCCAAACTCATGAGTGAATCGCATGATTCTGATCCGCAAAATCTTAAGACACGGCTCTTGCTATTCGAGACTGCACTTGCCAAAGACCAAAAAAGCTACTACAAGTCGAAATCGGAGATCTATCGAAATGCCCAACAACAGATATTGTGGTTCCGATTGTTGGCGGCGTTTACGGCGAGCGTCGTTTCGTTTTTCACGGCCTACCTTTCAAATTTGCCACGCACGGGGGTTTTGACGACAGTTTTGGTGGCAAGTTCCTTGATCAGCGTCATTGCGCCAGCCGTGGCCGCGCTCTTTCAAACCTACGCCGATATTTTTCAATGGGATCGCTTGATCCATATTTACAGCGATGCAGCCAACAAACTGGATGCAGCCGATAAGATCAGCCGCGAAATTGATCTGGCGGCGTTGGTTCCCAATGCGGACGGTGCAGAGAATCCCGCGCTGACGAAACGCCACGCCCGCGTTAACCGTTACATCTCCGCCGTATTGGGCGTCATGCGCGCGGAAGCGAATCAATGGGGACAATCCGTACATGCCCCGGCCAGCTTAGAGGAATTTGAAGCGCGTGCCAAACAACGTGCCGAACAACTCAAAAAAGAGGATAAGACCGAACCTTAAAAGCGAGTCAGCAAACATCAGGGCAGTCTTGGTAGGGGCGACCCGGCGTGCTCGCCCGGCTTTCAACCGCCCTTGATCCACCCCAAAAACCGAATCTGACCGCCGAGTTTGCCCGTTAGGTTGCGCGTGGCATAGCCGCTGGACTCCGAAATATACAGATCGAAGCGACCGTCCCGTGCGTCGCCCGTGCCGTTGCTTTGTGTGATCCCGCTGAACGCGATGTACTTACCATCCGGCGACCACGACGGATCGCAAATACCCGGCGCGGGCGGCGCATTGACGAGCACTTTGAGCGCGTCATCCGTGAGCAGCATCCCGAATGGGCACTGTCCGTTGTGGCCGCCAATGGCAATTTTCTTGCCGTCCGGTGACCATGCCGCCGTGAAGCCGAAACGCGGAAAATTAAACTGATCGAGGTGTGCGATCAGCTTGCCGACTTCGCTGCGCAAGGCGATCCGCGAGGCTGTATCGACCTCTTGATAGACGACGTTGTGCCCGTCGGGTGACCAGGACTCGCGCAATGCTTGCGCCGACTCGCTCAGGTCACTATCCGTCACTGGATGCGGCGGCCCGCCCCGCAGATCGACCCACCAGGGGCGCGATCCACCTTTTGCTGCCGATGCGGGCGCGTTAAAGGCCAGCCGCGTGGCCGTGACCCAGTGTGGCGCGCTGGTGATCAACAGATCGGACATTAGCCGAACTTGATGGCTCACCGCGTCGAGCACGTACAGGTTGCCACCCGTCGGGGGTGTCGCATCCGGCGCATAGCAGCTATCGGCCTCGCCCGGCACCCACGACGGGCATTTGGCGCGATCGGATGTGAATGCCAGATAGGCACCATCCGGCGACCACATCGGCCACAGATCGAACGAGCCGCTCGCGCTCAGATCGCGGTAGCCCGTGCCATCGACGGCCACGCTGTACACGTTGACGCTGTACGGCGTTGTCAGCGCGACCGTCAGTTCTTTGCTGTTCGGCGACCAAGCCGGATCGATCTGGAAACCGCGTGGATTGAGATCGGTCATCTCGAACAAGCGTGTGGTCGTCTTGTTCACCAGATCGAGCAAATACAAGCCGGGGAAGTTTCCATCCGGTACGAAATAAGCCATGAACGCGCCGTCGGGCGACCAATAGATGTGTCGATCGGTGCTGGCCGCTAGATCGATCACCTTGACGCGATTGCTTCCATCGGGCGAGACGAGATACACGCTCTCTTTGTTGCTGCTCGTGACGGGCGTCCCTGGTGTTCCGGGCGGGTTGGCGTCGCTGATATTGACGAAACTCAGCCACGTTTTGCCGACCGTATCAGTCACGGCTTTGGGCAGGTCGACTTTCTTGAATTGATCGCCGACAAAAGCGTTGGTCGGCCAGGGCGTCCAGGTTGGGGCACTGGTCAGGGTGATCGTGGGCCTCGCGCTCGGCAAGGGCGTCGGGCTGGCGGTGACGGTGATCGTCGCCGTCCGTGAGGACGTCGCACTGAGGGCACGGGTCGCCGTTACTGCGATCGTTGGAATCGTCGGAATCGGGATCGGGGTGGCTGTTGGAACTGACGTTGCCGTCGGCGTCGGCGCAGCAAAATTGCACGCACTGAGCAGCCCGCTCAGGCAGACGATAGCGACAACTTGCTTGAGGATCATGCCCGCCTTCTATTTTTCCGGTGAGAGTACATAATACGATCCGCGCTTTTCGCCCAGTTTTTGCAGTTTACCTTTGGTCACCAGATCGGCCAGATCGCGCCGGATCGTTTCTGAATGTACATCGGGGAACAGCTCTTGCAAATCTTTGTTGGTGATGCGTGGGTGAGTCGTCAGAAAGTCGAGCGCGCTTTGCTGGCGCGGATTCAACCCGAGCGATTCATCCGGGTGGAAGATGACGGGCGCAGGACTCGGATTGCGGCGGAGCGTCACCCGGAAGCCGCCCGAAGTTTCGACAAACTCCGGCGGCGGCAACCGATGGGTCTGCGCCAATGTCAGGATGCGATCAATGCCATACCCAAGCCGCTCGATGAAACCCAAATCAGAAAGCACCTGCACGATGATCGAATTGCGCGAAAAGCGTTCTTGCGCGAGATTTGCGAGTGTAATCGGTCCCGCTAACTTGCCAGGGCTTGTCGCTTCCAACCGATCGGCGAAAATGAACAGCCGAATCTCGTCACCCGCGATGCTGTAATCCCGGTGCGCGACGGCGTTCACCACGATCTCTCGCGCTGCTTCGAGCGGGTATTCGTACTGTTCCGTCCGCGCCATTCCCGCGCCCAATTGCACGCCTTTGCGCAGGTGATCGATCAGGAACGCCTCCGCCCGCCGAATCTGATCGGGCAGCGCGCCGCCGATGTCCGCCCGCGTAAATTGATCGCCCATCGCAGTGCCCGCGAAGCGTACCGCCGTGATCGTTGCGCCGCGCACGAAGCGTCCGGGGTCTTTGCCGAACAGCAGAATTCCCGCATTGGTGGGAAGAAGTTGATCGTCGCGCCGGATCAGGCAGCCACGCCGAAGTATGAGTTCGTCCAGTGATCCCGCGCCCAAACGCGCGCCATAGACCGCAATCGCCGCCCAATCCATATCGTCACGAGTCGCACCCGCCACAACCGCTTCCTCGTAGCTCAAGACGCCGCGCGCAATCAACAATCGCCGCAACTGATCGGGCGCGAGCGGTCGAATCGTGGCATCCGCATCTGTCCCGTCGCGGATCACATAGCGACCCGCGACGCCGTACACATGGGGCAAACCCGTCGGGACGGTCACGATCACGCCGGGTGGCTCTCCCGTTTCGGTCGCACGCGGCATCGGCAAGATCAAGGGCGGATCGCAGCTGAGGGCGGCAGCCAACACCCGATCGATCAGGTCGAGCGCCGATTCCGTTCCGACAAGTGGCAAGATCAGCCGACCGCCGCGCCCGTTCGCCAGCGCCGCCAACGTCTCAGCTAAATCCACGATTGACCTCACCCGGCGGTTGGCGTGGCCGCAGGCGTCGCAGGCTTGACTGTCTTTGCAGCGGTCGTTTTAGGCTTGGTCACGGTCGCACCGCGGGGCGCACGCGGACGCGCTTTCGGCTTCGCGCTGACTTCGGCAGGCAGCAGCGCGTGTTCGATCACTTCGTCCATGATCGTGACCGGGATCATCGTCATCTTTTGCAGCAGCGACTTGGGAATTTCGATCAAATCGCGCTCATTGCGTTTCGGATAGAGCACCGTCAACAGTCCGGCGCGATTGGCAGCCAGCACTTTCTCCTTGATGCCGCCGACGGGCAAGACGCGCCCACGTAACGTGACTTCGCCCGTCATGGCGAGTTTACTGTTGATCTTCCGCCCCGTGAACGCCGAGAGCAAGGCCGTCGTCAGCGTGATTCCGGCAGACGGGCCATCTTTGGGCACCCCACCTTCTGGCAAATGGACATGGATGTCGAACTTGTCGAAGGCGCTATCCTTAATCCCATATTTCTTCGCTTGGCTGCGCACATAGCTGAGCGCCGCCTCCGCCGATTCTTTCATGGTGTCGCCCAGCGAGCCGGTCAGCGTCAGACCGCCCTTGCCCGGCATCAAGATCACCTCGACGTTGATGATGTCGCCGCCGCCTTCGCTCCAGGCCAATCCGGTCGCCACGCCTACCTGATCGGATTCCTCGGCCTTGCTCGACAAGTAGAAGGCGGGGCCGAGAAAATCGAACACCACATCGGGCGTGATACGCTTCTTGTATGGCTTGTTGCTGGCGACGCGACGCGCCACCTTGCGGCACACGTTGGCGATCTCGCGGTCGAAATTGCGCACACCTGCTTCGTAGGTGTATTCGCGCACCAGCGTCGAGAGTGCCTTATCCTCGAAGCGCAGCCCATACTCGACCAAGCCGTGCTGCTTCAATTGGCGCGGTATCAAAAACTGCCGCCCGATCGAGAGCTTTTCTTCTTCGGTATAGCCCGGAAACTCGATCAATTCAAGCCGATCGAGCAGCGCGGGCGGGATCGGATCGAGCGCGTTGGCGGTCGTCACGAACATCACCTTCGAGAGATCATAAGCGACATCCAAGTAATGATCGGCGTAGGCGTTATTCTGCTCCGGGTCGAGCACTTCGAGCAGTGCTGCCGCCGGATCACCTCGGAAATCCTGGCCGAGCTTGTCGATCTCATCCAGCATGAACACCGGATTGATCGTGCCTGCCCGCCGCATGGTTTGGATGATACGTCCCGGCAGCGCGCCGATATATGTCCGACGATGGCCGCGAATCTCGGCTTCGTCACGCACACCGCCCAGGCTGACCCGCACGAACTCGCGTCCAAGCGCATCGGCGATGCTGTGGCCGAGTGACGTTTTGCCTGTACCCGGCGGCCCGACGAAACACAAGATCGGGCTGCGCATCGCATCCGGCGCGAGTTTGCGTACTGCGATGTGTTCCAAGATGCGATCTTTGGCTTTGGGCAAGCCGAAGTGTTCGGCGTCCAGGACTTTCGCGGCGTGTTCCAGATCGAGATTGTCCGGGCTGGTTTTCGACCAGGGCAGATCGACCATCCAATCGAGGTAGGTGCGGATCATGCCGACTTCGGGTGCCATCTGCGGCATCGTGACCAGCCGATTCAGCTCCTTGAGTGCCTTGACCTTCACTTCGTCGGGCATTCCGGCAGCATCGAGTTTTTCGCGCAGCTCGGTCAGCTCTTGCTGAAACAGATCACCTTCGCCCAATTCGCCCTGAATCACCCGCATCTGCTCACGCAGGAACATCTCGCGTTGGTTGCGATCGACTTCCTGCTGCACCTGCGATTGAATCTGATCTTCGAGTTCGAGCACATCCAATTCGTGCCCCAACAAGACGCTGATACGGTGCAAACGCTGTACCGGATCGACCATTTCGAGCAATGACTGACGTTCACCAAACTCCAGATCGAGCGTCGAGGCGATCAGATCGGCCAGCCAGCCCGGCTCTTCGATGTTCATGGCGTACACATACGAATCTTCGGGCAGGTTGTGATTCATGCCGATGCACTTCTCGAACAGCGCCAGCACCGCCCGCATCAGCGCTTCGGTCTCGCGGCCTTTAGGCGGCTTCTCGATGACCGGACGCGCCTTCACGACGAAATACGGTTCGGTGCTCACATATTCGATGATCTCGACGCGCCGCCGCCCCTGGGCCAAAACGCTGGTGCTGCCATCGGGCATCCGCATTGGGCGACCCAGCGCCATTTCGGTGCCGAAATTATACAGATCGAGCGGCCCCGGCTCGGTCAGATTCGTATCCATCTGCGCGACGCCAATCAGCGTTTCCTCACGGCTGTGCGCGGCTGTGATCGCAGCCAATGTGCGATCGCGCCCGACGAACAACGGCGTCACCATGTTTGGGTAGATCACCAGTTCGCGCAGCGGGATCAGCACCGCTTTAATGATGCCGTCGCCATCGACCGCCGCATCATGAACATTATAGAATTCGTTGAGTCCTGGTCCCATCATTGTGGTCAATTATCCTTGCGCTGACTGTTGCAGCGCTTGTACAGACTCGGCATTGAGGTAGGCGGCGCGGGTCGGTGGAAGCTCTAATATAGCGCGCATTTCCCCGACGATCGAAACCGAGCCAGTGATCAAGATGCGGCCATCGCGTCCGGCCACCTGACGCGCCCGTACCAGCGCACCATGCACCGCCGGGATCATCTCGATCGCGCCGGCGAAGCCATCGGCACGCGCCCGATCGGCCAGGGCTTCGGTATCGAACGCGCGCGGATTGAGCGCCTTCATCACGATCAGCGTTTCCGTGATCGGCAGCAGCGCGCGGAACATACCATCCACGTCCTTATCGGTGAATGCCCCGAACACGATCGTCCATTTTTCGCTGGGGAACAGGTTCGTCAGCGCATTTGCCAAGCGCTCCGCTGATTCAGCGTTGTGGGCGGCGTCGAGCACCAGCCAGGGCGCGCGTTCGACGATTTCGAGGCGTCCCGGCCAGTTGACGGCGGCCAACCCCGCATGGATCGCCGCTGACGTGATGGGAGCGATCGGCAATCCGCGTTCCTGGATCGACTGATTGGCCGCCGCGATCGTCGCCAGCGCCACCGCGCCGTTGATCACCTGATGTTCACCGATCAGCGGCGTCCAATACGATTCAGGCTGAGCCGTGCTGCGTCCCGCCCGGAAACTCTGACCATCGACATCTGCCGCCCCCGTAGTGACCGCCCAATCGCGCCCGACCAACGTCAGCGGCGCTCCGCGTTCGGCGGCGATCTGCTCCAAAACGAGGCGCGCCTCGTCGTGCTGCGGCGCGCTGACAACGGGCACACCCGCCTTGATGATGCCGCCTTTTTCGCCTGCGATCTCGGCCAGCGTATTGCCCAACAGATATTGGTGATCATAGCTCAGGCTCGTAATGGTCGAAACGAGCGGCGCGCGTAAAATGTTCGTTGCATCCAGCCGTCCACCGAGTCCGACTTCGATCACCGCCACATCGACGGCTTCCTGCGCGAAATAGGCGAAGCCGATCGCCGTCACGACCTCGAACCACGTCAGGCCGGGGATGCCCGTGATGACTGGTTGGAGCGATTCAGTAATGGCGGCCAGCGTCTCGCGCGGGATCATCGTGTTATTGACCCGGAAGCGCTCACGGAAATCCTGTAAATGTGGCGACGAATACAAGCCGACCTTCAACCCGGCGGCGCTCAGAATGCTGGCGCACATCGCGCTGACGGAGCCTTTGCCCTTCGTACCCGTCACATGGATCGTCGGATAGCGCTCTTGTGGATCGCCCAGGGCGGCCATCAGTGCGCGCGGACGTTCGAGGCTGATCACGTCCGGCGTGTAGCGGCTCGGACGCAGAAGCTCATAGTTGATCAGACTGTATAGGTAATCAAGGGCTTCGTCGTAACTCAATGACATCGTAATCTCACTCTGGCGCTTGTTGAACGATAAACCGGGAACACAGGAATGAGAATCATAGCGCTTTTTAGGGTGTCCGACAATGGCGGAGTTTTTGAGGCGGGTTGATATGTAGTAGCGGCGGCGGCTTGGCGCGTCCGCCTCTCAGCCGCGCGCCCGATTGAGCGCCGCCCCGACCAGCGACGCATCGACACCGCGCAGTTGCCGCACCGCGCGCCGTGCCGCCCGCCGCCCGGTCTGGCGCGCATCGATCACCAGCAGCGTATTTTCCAGGTTAGGCGTCAGCATCAAGGTATCGGAGTCGGTCAGCACAGGCGGCGTATCGATCAAGATCACGTCGAACTGCTCAGCCAAACTACGTACCAGCCGTAGCATCTGTACCGATCCGATCACTTCGCTGGGATTCGGCGGCAGCGGCCCGCTCGTGAGCACGGTCAAGCCATCGATTTCGGTTCGCTTCAAAACGCGCAGCATGTCCGCCCCATCATTTTGAGAATTGGCTTCCGTATCGGGGCGCAACGCCAGTTGATACAACAGCCCGGTCAGCCCATCTCGATTATTCAGCTTGAATAGTTTGTGCTGGGCGGGTGTGCGTAAATCGGCGTCGATCAGCAGGGTGTGCCGCCCGGCTTCGGCCAGCGCAATTGCCAAATTCGCGGCGATCAGGCTTTTGCCGTCACCGTGTAACGGACTCGTGATCGCCAGCACCCGACACGCCCGCTCCGCGTACAATCGCTCGGCCAGCGCGCGGAATGCCTCATCATAAGCCTCCCCGCCCGCGTGGATTAACTTGTCGTCGCCGCTGCGATTGCGGATGACGGGCAGCGTGCCCAGCGCTGTTAATGCCAATGTGCGGCGGATCGTTTCGGCGGATCGCATCGAATTATCGGCATTTTCGATGAACCAGCCCACACCGATCATCAGCGCGCCTGCCACCAACGCCCCGATCGCCGCCGCCGCCAATGGTGAGATCGTCGTCAAGGGCGCGCCCGTCGAAGCCTCAGCCACGATTTGGATCGTCGTCAGGTTTTGGTTGGCGAGCGCGCGGGCCGTCGTCAGCCTTGCCAAATCCGCTTCGAGCAGCAAATACCGCAGGATCGCATCATTGCGCCCCGCCCGCAAATCAGCCAGTGTCCCCGCGTCGTGATTGGCTGCAATTTGCGCCGTGAGCGCCGACCCCTCCGCGCGCGCCGTGGCGATCTGCGTGGTGAGATCGTCGATCTGTGCCGTAAGTGCGGCTGAGTCTGTGTTGGCGCGCAGCTTATCAGCCTGAGTCACCAACGCGCGTGCCACCGCCCACACCAACTGTGTCGCCTGGGCTGCCTCCGAACTTTCGACGCTCAGCAGCACGAGCTGCGTTCCGGCAACCGGTGCGACGCTGATCGCGGCGGCCAGCGCATCAGGCGCAAGGTCACTGTGTGCCGCATCAAGGGCACTCCGCACGACAGCGGGCGAGCGCGCCAACTGTGCATACGTTTGTGCGGCGCGCGCCCAATCGAACGCTGGATGGCCCGGCTGAATCAATATGGTGACGTTCGCGGCATACTGCGGCGGAATCGATTGACGCGCCAGGAAAGCGATCAGGCCAGCCAGCAGCGCCACCACGAGGATCGCGGCCGTGCGTGGACGGGGCAAAATTTGGGCGAGCGAGCGAGAGTTGCGCATGGGTGTTGAGTGTAGCGCGGGTAAGCGCGATTCGCTGCAATTGCGCAGAATCGGGTGCATTCAGGGATGGGGCGAGACGTTCCGAACGGCTTGCCCCTGGCGATGCCCTTTCGAGACGGACGTGGCAGGCCTCGTCCCTCCCCCAGAGGCCTTTTCGGTTGGGACGCGGCCTGCCTCGTCCGCCAAGCGATTGCCTTCAACCAAAGCGCATCCCTCGCCTCTAATTCTGAATGCACCCGCAGAATCGCCCCGGTCTTGAATGCGCCCATTTGTTAAAACGCTGGCAAATGCTATCATGGTCGGATAACTTTGAGTCGTCAATTCACCAACTATATTTAGGCAAGCCTCCGCCTTTGGGCGTGTGGTCTATGACTCAGGAGAAAATTTATGGACGTATCTGGCGATTATCTGTTCGATGCCCCGCGAGATATCGTGTGGAAGGCGCTGCAAGACCCCCGTGTGTTAGGATCGGTAATGCCCGGCGGTCAAAATTTCACACAGATTGCTGAAAATCAGTTCACGGGTACGTTGCTGATCAAAGTTGGCCCGGTGCAGGGGACGTTCCAGGGTGAGATTAAGCTATCTGAAGTGATGCCACCGGAAAGTTACCAGATTCAAGTCGATGGCAAGGGCGCGCCCGGTTTTGTGAAGGCAACGGGTGGCATGAAGTTGGAGGCGCGTGGCGACCAGACCTTCATGACCTATTCCGGTCAGGCGCAAATCGGCGGACGGATTGCCAGCGTTGGTCAACGTCTGCTGGACGCCTCGGCGCGCTCGATTATTCGTCAGAGTCTCGAAGGGCTGAACGAGTACCTCAAGGTGCAAATGCTGCCGCAGGAGATTACCCCCCCGGCGATTCCGGCGGTAACACCCGCCGCCACACCGACTGCGGCAATGGTTGATAACAACATGCCGCCCGCGCCCATGAAATCACCAAATCAAGTGACAACTCCCGCCAGTGCCCCTGTGTCGCCCGCCTATAAACCACCCTCACAAATGCAGTTGGCAGTCAACCTTGCCAGGGATGTATTTGGCGACCTGATCCCGTCTCAATATCGGCTTGTGGTTGTGGGCGGAATAATCGTGGCGGTCGTGCTGCTGCTCGTGCTTATTTTCCGGCACTAGAGCGTGTCTGCAAAGTGTTTGGGCGGCTGACCCCTCTCCCCAACCCCTCTCCCACGCAGGCGGGGCGAGGGGCTTGACTCCCCTTTCCCCCCGCCTGCGTGGGGGAAAGGGGAGTGCGCGCCACAGTCGCCCCTCTACCTGCGGGAGAGGGGAGGGGGTGAGGGCTTCCCCCTTGACGTGACGACTCGAAACCCCACGTGGCTGTCACGCAGATGTGGCGGATAGCTGAGTCGAGATGCAGCGCGTGTGCGGCGACCATAGAAACGCCACGATCCGCCGCGCACGATCCGCATCGAACTGTTTGAAACGCTGATAATATCGCGCTCACCGCCATTGTTGAGTGTCCATTCCCACACGTTCCCGATCATCTCCTCGACGCCATACGGAGATGCGCCCCCTGGATAGCTGCCCACTGCATTCGTTTGCCCCAACGGGGAATCGCCATCATAGGTATTCGCTTTGGATGGGTCGCGCGTCATGCCATAGGCATAGAAACGGCCATCCGTGCCGCGCGCCGCTTTCTCCCACTCGTGTTCAGTCGGAAGCCGGATTTCGTAACCCAGTTTCGCGCTCAGCCATCGACAAAAAGCCATCGCCTCGTACCACGAAACCATTTCGCGTGGATGATTCCAGAACTTGAAAGATTGTTCAGCCGCCCCGCCTCGCTGTTGATTGCGCGCGTCCTCATGCAGTCCGTCCCACCATTCTGGGTTGGCGTAGCCGTACTCACCAGCATCGATGAACGCCCCGAATTGCCGATAGGTAATCGGATAGTGGGCCATGCGAAACGCAGGCAAATCCACCTCAATGGCGGGCAGCGATTGAAACGCCTGATCGTCGCCGCCGATCACCACTTTCCCAGTTGGCACCGCGCACCATGCAATATCCGGCAGCGTATCGGCGCGCAACCCAATCCCTGGTCGCTTATCCGCATCGAATTCGGTGGTCATGGCGCTCCCGTTTGACGTGCCAAAATATCACCCGTTCGTACTCGCCCGATAATTCGCATCCAACGCCGCCGCCATCCCCACCAACGCCGCGATCCGCCGCGCGATCCACATGAACTCCCGCGCCTCGTCCGTCGTCACCGCCCGCCCCAACACGCTCGACTCGCGGTAGCTCAGCCATTTTTTCAACACCTGATAGCCGCCAATCGTATACGCCCACACCGCACCCGGAATCGCCCCCCAATACGTCGTATCGTTCAGATACACGTCGAGCGATCCGTCCTCATGCACCACCGACCTGCCGCGACCCGGCATCACCGCGCCCGATGTACTGCTGCCCCAGCCCGCCGTCACCGCATAATTCGCCGTGCCCCCTTCGATCACCGTGAGCACCGCCACCCGCGCCAATTCCGCTCGAACCGTCCCCGCCGTGACGCCCGCGACTGGCTTTTCGCCATCCAGCAGATCGGCCACCGTGCGCCCCAATGCGGCGGACGCGGCCAGCCCTTCGCGGCTCGCTGGCAGCGGCGCGCTCGGATAATCGCCCCGGATGCCATCGGCGTGTTCGCTCAGATAGGCGGGCGCATAGCCGACGGCCAGCGCGTGCAGCCAGATCAGCGCGGCGCTCGCTGGATTGCTATCGACATCGCTGATCCCCAAACCCGTCAAATAGTCACGCGCCATTGGCGACAGATTCGCCCGACGATTTATTTTTTCGGCATGGCTATTTGTCAACTGAAAAAATGTGTTTTCCGTCGATTGTTTGAGATATACGGGGATCACCGCAGCATTTGGCTGCAAATAATGATAATCACATAATCCCGTGATGTAACCTGTTGGCGCGCCGTCCCCTGACTTGCCTTTTAAGCGGGTGGCAATGAAAAAGTTACCCTCAAAAACCTGCTCATAGAAATCTGGTCTATGACGACGCCATACGGGGCGAACAGGCGTGTAGTAGCAGTATTGCGTATCGAATGGTCTGACAAAATAACGGCGAATATCTTTTTGGACAAATACGCTTTGACTCAAAACGCTCGCGCGTACTTGCTCAGCAGGAAAATCGACGTAATTAGTAGTCAACGCCTCATTTTGGTCTTTTAACGTTCTAAAAGGGGTCTGTTTATTAAAGTAGGTTTGCATTCGTGCTTCAAGTTTGTTTCGATCAGGATCGATCAGGGCTTTACGTCGATCTTCAGAAAGCCCCTGATAACTCTCATTGCACAGATCGGTCAGCTTCGGCCATGTCAGATAGGCATCGCTGACACTCTGCGGGCGCAGCGCAAAGCGATTAGCAATGGTGGCCGTGCTTACCCGGTATTGCGCGTCGAAATCGGGCACGCTCAGGCTGGCGAGCAAATCCGATCGCTTGCTCACACCCCAAAAATCTCGGTAACGAATCTCCGTTCCGGCCTGATGCCCCTGTTTGCGCACCATCAGCGCGATTGCCGTGCCCACCCGGATTCCTTCGCGGCTCATATCCGTTGAAAACGCGCTCGGATCGGGCGCACCCGCGTTCGGCAGCCCCGCCGGGATGCGTTTACCCGTCTGGCGGCTGTCGCCATTCAGGCAGTCGAACCACATCCGATCGAATTCGCTGGTGAAGCGCTGACGCATCACCACGAACGATGGATCGTCCAGGTACGAAAAGTTCGAGACATAGCACACGATGCCGCGCCGCGTTTCGTTCAATTCGGCGATGCAGCGCTCCGCCAGCCGGAAAAAGCGCACATACAGTTCATCCAGGTTAAACTTTTTGATGCCCCATTTGCTGATCAACTCCGCCTTGTAGGGGGCGATCAAATCGCCTTCTTCTTTGGGGCTGGTGCCCGCAAAGGCGTTATAGGGCGGATTGCCGATCACCACCAGGATTTTCTGACCGCGCTTGACGGAGGCGGCGGCGTCGCGCTCCTGTTCGAGTCCGGTGAGATACTGCTGTTTCGGATGATCGGCGGGCGCGCCCCAATCGGTCAGCGCATTCGTCAGATACACCCGTGCGCGGCCACCCCCATCCCGATTCGCCTCACGTGGCAGCGGCGCTTTCCAGCGTGCCAGCGTCAGCCCGATCTGTAAATGCGCGACGACGAACGGCGCGGGAAGCAGTTCAAAGCCGAAGATGCGCGTCTGGATGGCCGTGCGGGCGGCGTTGGCGGCGGCAATCTCGCCCTCGTTGGCGCGCACCCGCTCATAGATCAACCGCAGCGCCGCCACCAGATACGCGCCCGTCCCGCAGCACGGATCGAGCACCACCACCGCCGGATCGGCCAGCCCGTCGGCGATCCCCAGTTCGGTTTGCAGTGCCTTGTCCACGCGCGCCACCATATAATCGACAATCTCACTCGGCGTGTACCAGACGCCCAAATCTTTGCGCAGGTCGGGATCGAATTCCTTGACTGGACTTTATCCAAATCAAGCGGCATAGCAAAGGGCATCAATCAAGCCATAAAGGACAGGTTCGGGAATTGGAATAGGTGTGGTTTGAGCGGGAGAGTGCGGGAATTTGGTATTCAGCCACAGGTAGCGACGGACGA
>JBBRMW010000015.1:0-41129 GCA_038230635.1 Aggregatilineales bacterium
AGACTGCCCGACCGTTTAAGTGGACGTATAAAGGCCGCCCGCTTCAGGCTTAACTCTCTGATTATTTCCGCTTTGCTGTACTAGTTGGGTGAGCGCCTTTGGGTAAATGGGTGGTGGCCGACTGCTTTTTCCGAAAGTGTATGGGCAAGGTGGCATCTTTGGGAAAAGGGTGGGCGAAAAAAGAGCGGCGCAAGCGACCGGGAGTGGGTTGGGGATGACGGTCCCAGAAGCCGGTGGGGATGGGGGCGGCGGAGGCGGCCAGAAGAGAGAGAATGGAACCAGCGAGTAAGGCGAGTTCGGGGAGGCGCTGGACACATTCGGGGGCATGGACGAACTGGCGATGGGCACCTCCCATTCATCGTCAAGTGTTGGCTTAGCCGAAGACGTCGTGTCCTCACGTTTGCGAAGTGCGATGAAGATTTTGAGGATCAGGATACAGGAGGCGAATAACTTGATTTACAAAGACGTGGTAGATACAATTTGCAGGCACCCAGATGACACACCTAAGCGTCGGCCAATGCCCGTCAACCCCGCTTCGGGTGCAAGTTGAAAGACTTGCACCCTTTTTTTTGCTGGCTCACCTACGGTACACCGGCAAGCGATTGCTTTGGTTTACCCGAAAGAACCGTGCTTCGTCTCGGCTATCGCAATGTAGGCAATTTATTCCGTGCGGATGGAAATGTTCTTCTAGCCAGTCCAGACTTTGTTCCGTGTACAGCATGGCAATGATTGGAAAGTCCATGCACGCACGTATATCGCCTTTGCACTCGTTCTACAGTTGAGCCTTGCGTAATACCAGGATATACCGGCAATCATGTCAGAATCTTTGAATAAAAAGAGCGTCCTGGCTGGAATCGTCGCCCTCTTACTGCTGCTCAGCCTGCTCAGTATGCGCCAGATGCGGACTGCTTCGCTGTGGTACGATGAAGTTTGGTCGGTCAAATGTGCAGGCGGCGCACAATATGGTCCGAGTTCGCTGTCCGATATTTTCGCCTGTGTTCGCCAAAATGAGTCCAACCCGCCAGGCTATCACTTGATCCTCAGGGCATGGGGGACGGTCGTCGGCTGGTCAGAATTCGCGCTGTGGATGCTGTCCATGTTAACCGGACTACTGACCGTCGCGTGCATGTATCGCCTCGGTCGTGATATGTTCGCAGACATGGGTACACCGTCGGCGCAGGTGATCGGGCTTTCCGCTGCGATCCTACTCGGAATGTCAGCGTTTTTTCTTCAATTTTTCTACGAACTGCGCGTCTATGTATTCATCGTTCTCGGCACGATCGGGATTCTGTGGCTCTACTGGCGCTTAGTTCGTCATCCAAACCCCGCGCTTCGCACCCAAGTCGCCTTTGCACTGGCAACTGGCGTCCTGTGGTATTTACATTTCTTAATGCCGCTCGTCTTCGGGGCGGTAGACCTCTATCATCTCGTCATGATTAAAAAAAACCGCGCTTGGTGGCGCGTTCCGTTGCTGATGCTGACGGGCAGCCTCCTATTCCTACCCTGGCTGCCGACTTTGTTCAGCGCTGTAAACGTGGTGGCACAGGCGCCAACCTTTCAGCGCGGTCCGGCCCAAATGGCGCAGATGGCCGCCTATACCTTCAGTAATAGCAATGTTGCATTGGTGGCGTTCCTGAGCTTGTGTGCCTTGACGGTTCCCGTCCTCAAACTGCGGGCGACTCGCTTCGTTTGGTGGATGTTCATCGTTTCGCTGCTGGCCGGCATGGTCATGATGGCTTTAATTCCGTTTGTCAATCGTGGCCGCTATCTACTCTACCTGTGGCCGCTGGCGGCGCTGATCGTGGCGCTGGGCATTGAGCAACTGCGCCAGCGGCGGGTGAATCCAGCCCTCATTTTGCTGGTGTGGGTTGTGGCTGGCCTTTGGAACTATTTCAGCCCGACTGCCGACAATATGGATCACAATTTGCGGCTGCCCTGGCGCACGCTTCAGTCTGATCTGACAGCCCAGGCGCTTCCGGGCGATGTGGTGCTGCTATTCCCAACGCCCATCGAACCACGCTTTGAAACGCTGGAATATCATTATTACACCGACGGGCTGCCGATCCGAAGTTTGCTCGCCGATGAGACGCCTTACCGGCCTCAGAACGATTCGTATGTCACTCGCGCAAAACAGGCGATCACGGATGCGCCGCGCGTGTGGCTCGGTGTATTACAGGAGACGACGCAGGGCGATCGGCTCGCCGACGTTCAGCGTCTTGTGGCGGCGGACGATGCGTATTGCTACACGGCGCTCGATGAACCCGGACTGATGCGGCTCGAACTGTACTCCCACAAACCGTCCGTACCGACCCTGCGCTTTGGAGAACAGGTCACGCGGGCAGACGTTAGCCTTGTCGAACCGCTCAAGGTCGGCGCAGATAAAACACTCCGTGTACTGCTTTCGCTATCCCACAGCGCCACGTTACCCGGCGACACCTATTCGGTGGGGCTGCACCTGGAAGATGCACAAGGTCAATTGAAAGCACAGAGCGATTTTGGTCTGCCCGCTGCAGCCGATAGCTGCCATCTGAGCACCCTCTCGCTCAAAGCACTGCCGCCCGGATCGTATACGTTGCGAGCAATGGTCTATGAATGGCGGAACGGCGCACGCTTGATGGGTCAAACGGTGGCGACCGGGCTTAACGCCGACCGTCCCATTTTGGACACGCTCGATCTGCCCTGAGGTACCAGACGGACGCGGCCTGCCGTGTCCGCTAACGGGTGGTCCGCCTCCCCCTCCGCAGTAACGAAGCGAGAGGCTACCCATAGGCTGACAGGCAAACGTGTGCCAGCCGTCGGGCAAGCCGCGCCCCCGATGCGCTATAATGCACGCGCTTGTCTCTCAGCACAGGAAATCAAAATCACCGTGAGCGCACTTGTCGAATGTATCCCCAATTTTAGCGAAGGCCGCCGCCCCGAAGTCATTCAGGCCATCGCTGATGCGATCCGTGCCGCCGCGCCCGTCCGCCTGCTCGATACCAGCAGCGACAGCGATCACAACCGCACCGTGATCACCTTCGCGGGCACGCCGGAAGCCGTCGAAGCCGCCGCCTTCGCAGCGATTCGGACGGCAGCCGCCCATATCGACATGGCGGTACAGCGCGGCGCACATCCGCGCATTGGTGCCACCGATGTCGTGCCATTCGTGCCGATCCGGGGCGTGACGATGGATGATTGTGTGGCGATGGCACGGCGTTTGGGGATGCGTGTCGGCTCGGAACTGAACATCCCGGTCTATTTATACGAGGCGGCAGCCACCCGCCCCGACCGCGAAGACTTGGCGAATATCCGGCGCGGCGAGTACGAGGTGCTCAAGGATGCGATCGTCACCGACCCTACGCGCGCCCCCGATTTCGGCCCCTCACGACTTGGCAAGGCGGGTGCAACGGTCATCGGCGCACGCCCGGCGTTGATCGCCTTCAATGTTTATTTGACCACCGATAATGTCGAGATCGCCAAGAAAATCGCCAAAGTCATCCGCCATTCGAGCGGTGGGCTGCACTTCGTCAAGGCGCTCGGTTTGCTCGTCGAGGGACGCGCGCAAGTCTCGATGAACCTGACCAACTTCGAGAAAACGCCGATTTACCGCGCGGTCGAGATGATCCGGCGGGAGGCGACCCGCTATGGTGTGGGTATCGCCTACAGCGAGTTGATCGGCCTCGCGCCCGAAGAAGCGTTCGTGGATACGGCGCGCTGGTATTTGCAGCTTGATTTGTTTCAATCCGATCAGTTGTTGGAGCGGCGCTTGGAGAGTATCCCTGCGCCCGCCACCGAGTCGCGGTCGGGGGGGGGGAAAGACGACATCGATACCTTCCTGAACGATCTGGCGGCGGCCACACCAGCACCCGGCGGTGGTGCGGTGGCCGCGCTGGTTGGGGCGCTGTCGGCGGCGCTGGCCGAGATGGTCGGCGGCCTCACGCTTGGTCGGAAGAAATATGCCGACGTGGAAGTAGAGATCGCCTCGGTGATCCCGGCGGCGACGAATGCCCGCGAACACCTGCGTGGTGCGATCGATGGCGATATTGCGGCCTATACGAAGGTCATGGATGCCTATCGTCTGCCGAAAGATGAGGTGGGCCGCGACGCGCGTATCCAGGCCGCGTTGCTGGTCGCCGCGCAAAGCCCGCTGGCTGTCATGACGGCGACCGTCGAAACGATGCGGATCGCGCTGCTGCCGACGGCCAAACTCGGCAACGTGAACGCTGTGACCGATGCCGGTGTGGCCGCGCATATGGCGTTGGCCGCCGTCGAGAGTGCCGCGCTCAACGTGCAGATCAACGTCAAGGGCATGACCGATCCAGTCGCCGCGCGGACGCTGCTCGACCAAACGACGACGCTGCTCGATCAGGCACGGGCGCTGCAAAAAGACATCGTGGCGCTCGTCCATGAGCGGGCGGGCTTAAACTGATGCGACCGATCATGCGTATGAATCGCCACTGCGCACTGCTGATTGTCTCCGCCGCCTTTTCGCTACTGCTGCTGATAGGACTGATCGCGCCGACCGCCACCAGTCTCGCCGATCAAAATTCGACGGCCATCCCGACAAATACGCCGCATCCGACGCGCACGCCGACGATCGAGTCTACGCTCGCGCCGACCTTCATTGCGACGCTGGCTGGTGGCCCGATCGGCGGCGATACGCTGACCTGGACACCGGCGCCCTCGGATGCGTCGGCTTTCCACGAGCATTTCGTGATGGATCGTCCGATCGCGGAAGGCGCAGTGAACTATCCGGCGCGCAACTATGCCTATGGTTCAACCGATGGCGGTGGCCGTCCGGTGCATCATGGCGATGACTTCGAGAATCCGACGGGGACGCCTGTGCTGGCCGCCGCTGATGGGGTGATCTACTATGCCGGGGAAGATGTGCGCTATATCTTTGGGCCGCAGCCGAATTTTTATGGGCGCGTCGTCGTAATCCAACACAGCATGAGCGATTCGGGCGGGACGGTCTTCACGCTGTACGGCCATTTGTCGGCGGTATCGGTCGCGCGCGGGCAAACGGTCAAAGCCGGTGCGCCGATCGGGATCGTCGGTTCGGCGGGCGTGGCGATCGGCGCGCATCTGCACTTCGAGGTGCGCATCGCTGATCCGACCGATTATAACGCGACTCGCAATCCCGAATTGTGGATCAAGCCGTTCAATAGCTATGGCGCGATTGCCGGGCGCGTGACCGATCCGTCTGGGCTGGTGCTGTATGGCGTAAGCATCGAAATTCAAAATGGCGGGCTGTATCGCAGCGCCGAAACGTATGGCGACGAGAGCACACCCGGCGATTCGCTGCTAGGCGAGAACTTTGCCACCAGCGATCTGCCGAGCGGCTATTATTCGGTGTTCATCAAGAATGCCGATAGCGGGCTGCTGTATCGAAACACGGTGTTCGTGCGCCCCGGCAAAGTGACGTGGCTGGACATTCATATCGCGCCGTGAGGACGGAGAGGGGGACTGAGGGGGTGAGGTCAATCTGTGGCATTTGATGGGTCAAATCGTAAGTTCGGTTGTAGAACTAAGAACCACCCAGATCGATCGACGGCCAGCTTTTGATCACGTATTGCGGCGGCTCGCAGGCGCGCTCGATAACCGCCTCATAGCCGTCGATCATCTTATCGACACTATAATGCGCCGCACGGATACGGCCCCGCACGCTATATGTTTGACGCGCTTTTTCGTTGCGTAGAAAGAAGTCGATTTCGGCGGCCAGTGATCCCGGATTCTCCGGCTCGGCCAAGCGCCCCGCCGTACCGATCACTTCGGGTGCCGCGCCCGCGCGTGCCGCCACAACGGGCAGGCCAAAACGCATCGCCTCTAAATAAACGAAGCCAAACGTTTCCTGCTGGCTAGGGTGACAAAAAATATCAGCTTGTCGCCATTCCCGCGCAAAAGCTGCGTCATCGCCGAGGTGACCAAGCCACGTCACATGATCCTGAAGCTGCAAGGCGTCGGCGGTGGCGTGCGAATCGTTCCAGGCGATGCCATCCCCCACGATACGCACTTCGAGCGTCGGATATTTGGGCAGCAGCAGCGCCACTGCTTCAAGCAGAATGCCCGTCCGTTTGCGTGGGTACATCTTGCCCACCGATAAGATCACCGGGTGATCATTGGCGACGCGCGGCATCGCCTCCGCCAACGGCATCCACGATGGCGTGCTCATGCCATGCGGAATCACGGCGATTTTTTCTGGCTCGATCCCGTACAAAGCGACGATCCGTTCTTTGGCATAGGTGCTGCCGATCGTCACGTAGTCGGCCTGCTGCATCGAAACCTGATCAAAAAAAGCCTGCGCCTGCACCATCGTGCGGAACGGTTCTTTTTCCCACTGGATCACGTCGCCATAGACGGCATGTGCGCTGGCGATAAAAGGTGGCCGATGGTGCGGATCGAGGCCATAACCGTCATAATCGAAACCGATCACCACATCGCCGCGCATCACACGCGGATCGGTACGCAACTGCGTGTTGAAGAGAAAACGCTGTAAGGTGACGGTCACATAATCGGACGTGTCGAAATTGGGAGCGATGATTTCCAGCGAGTGACCGCGTGCGCGCAAGCCATCAACGAACGAGTTGAAAAACACCGCCGTTCCACTGCCACCGATCACGTCGGTCGGCCACGAGGTTATTACGACAATACGCACAGGCCGCGCCTCTTTATCAAAACCCGCCAGAACATTGGACAGGTCAAGGTTTCGCCATCTTACGCACACGTCCTATGCGTCAAGGCAATGATCCTATCGTATGTCGATCAAGGTTTGTCCGAGCCTTGCCCTGACGCCTTTCGGATATTTGCGAGCGCCTTGTCATTTTGGGCAATCGCTTCGGCTTGGCGACGCATTTCGCTCTCGTTGAAAGCGTGCGTCTCGCGTTCGCAAATTTCCACGAACCGCTCCGCAAAGGTGGCGATGGGATCGATGGTTTGGTCGGGGCGGTAGCGACCCCCGCGCGACAGAAAGAGCGTCTCTTCTTGACGGAGTGCCTCGCCCGTCATACGATAATTCAGCCACTTTTCGCCGTAGCCATTTTGTCGTTCCAAATTGGCGGCGATTACCACGATAGCGCTGGCGATGGCGCTCAACCCAATGATCACCTGAGCGATGTCCTTCATCAGTGCAGCGAATGCCAGCATCGCTGTAATGATCGCTGGCAGCACCAAAATGATCGTTTGCATTCGCTGATGATAAATTTTATTCAGCTTCGAGCCGTTTGAATAATATTGTTTTTGTCCCCGGACATGATCCATCAGGTTTTGCTCGCGCGGGTCAGCAGCGGCGGACCCCGGATCAGGCGAGTTGAGCGCGGTAGACATGACGCAAATCTCCCTTCACGATGCAACCCATAATAAAAACGAGAGTCACGCCAAACTGATCGTCAGGGCGTATCCAGTGTCAGCGTAAAGTTGGTGCTGCTGCTCAAACCCGTCACCAGGATCGTATAGGTGCCATCCGCTTTGAGTGAGACGCTCAGCGCTTGCTGGTTGTTATTCTGGATGGCATCCGTGAATGTGATCGCTTTGATCAGGCGGCCTTCGGTATCGTAGATTCCGAACAACACATTCGGGGTGTTCTTGCTCCCGCTCGTTTTGGTGACGGTCACGGTGATTTGCTGATCGGCAGTGCCTTCATAGGTGTAAGCCAAGTATTGCAACGTGGCCGCCGTCCCCGTCACAGACTGCCCCGCCGTGAGCGCGCTTTGCGGGATCGTTTTTGCAGGCAGTTGGCTGGGCAAGTTCAAGACTGAAAAGCCGGTGCTGAACGCCGCCTGAAAAGTCGGATTCCCAACCACCGAGTTGACGCCTAGCCCAATGATGCCCACGCAGGCCAAACACAGGCAGACGAGTGTGCCGCCGACGCCGAGTAGGATATATAACACGCGGTTTTGCGAGCGCGGGGTTTGAGTCACGATTTGACCTCCTGGCGAACTAGACATGATGCCGGGTGAAACTTGACCATAAGTACCCGCTGAGGATTGCGTGGCGGGTTGCATCGGTATGGTTGACTGGGGCATATCCAACATGGCTAACAGCAGCGAGGCTTCGCTGTCCGACGGGTCGAGTTGGAGCGCGCGTTTGAGCATATCCCGCTGCGTTTCGGGGTTCGTCTGTGCTTTTGCCAACAGCCGCCAGATTTTTGCGTTGTCGGGATTGGCTTGCGCGAGCGGCAGCAAGATCGCCCGCGCGGCGAAGAAGTCCTTTGTGGTGATGAACTGTTCTGCTTTTTGTAGCTGTTGATCCAGTTGATCGGATGCCATAACTTCTCCTGAAACTGTGCCAGATGCCCATCGCGCATTATATCCCAATCGGCTATTTGCGGCGCGCCAACCTTGACCAGCCCCGCCGAACGTTGTACCCTATCCGACATTGAGTCATCCCCGGAAGGAAACAACCATGTCCGACGAAAAGTACCTTACTGAAGAGGGCGCTGCCGATTTGCGCCGCGAACTCGATGAACTTAAAAATGAAAAGCGTCCGGCGCTGGCGGCGAAGCTGAAAGAGGCCATCGCACAAGGTGATCTTTCTGAAAACGCGGATTATGCCGACGCCAAAGAACAACAGGCGTTTTTGGAAGGTCGCATTAACTATCTGGAGTCATTGCTGCGGAGCGCCACCGTCGTCGCTGACAGCGAAGGCAAAGCGAGCGAGGTGCGTGTGGGCGTGCAAGTCGTCGTACAAGAAGAAGGCGAATCGCCTGAAACGTTCACCATCGTGGGCGCGGCGGAAGCCAACCCTGCCGCTGGCAAAATCTCCCACGAAAGCCCGTTGGGTGCGGCACTGATGGGTCGCAAAGCCAAAGAGAAAGTAAAAGTCAAGACCCCCGGTGGCGAACTCACCTTCACGATCAAGCAAATCAAGGCGAACAAGTAGCGGGGCGCATAGGCGAATTGCAAGGTGAGCGCACGTTGCGGCTCCGCGTTGGACGAATACAATCGGTCGCCTGTTCGATACGGATGATCCAAGGTGAATGGCATTGAGATGCTTTCTAAACGGCTGCTACGTCGGCGCGTTGGTTTTGTATGTGTTGGCGGGCTGCCGAATCGTGCCCTTTCACGGCGACGAAGCGACGATCGTCTACATGAGCGGCGATTTTGCGACCTTGTTTTTGCACGGTGATCTGGCGCATATCGAATATCATGACCCGCCGCCCGCCGACGATCCGCAGGCCGCCACCAAGCAGCAGTTAAGGCTGATCAATGGCGTCGTGAACAAATATGCCTATGGCTTGGCGTGGTGGTCGGCAGGACTCACGCCAAATGACTTGCCGGCGCAATGGCTGTGGGGCGCGGACTTCCAGTTCAATCAGGCGACAGGGCGTCTTCCATCCGATCGGCTGCTGATCATCACACGTTGGGCATCGGCGCTGTTGGCGGCCATAAGTGTGGCCCTCGTTTTTGCGGTCGGCAATCGGGCGGGTGGCCCGCGCACCGCGTATATAGCCGCGTTCATTTATACGGCTGCGCCCGCTATTTTGCTCAATGGACGGCGCGCGGTCTTTGAAAGCGGGCTGCTGTTATTCAGTGCGCTGCTGATATATCTCGTTCAACGCACACTCGCCAAGCCACGCGGCGCAATCTCTGCGCTAATGTTGGGCGTCGCGGCAGGCTTTGCCATCGCCAGCAAGCACACGGGCATGCTCGTGGCCGCAACCGTGAGCAGCCTCGCACTCGTACCCGCCCTTAAGGGGCGCTGGCGTTTCGCGCGAAACGGTGTGTGGATCGCGGGCGGCGCAGCCATCCTCGCTTTGACCGTCTTCGTGGCGCTCAATGCCAGTTGGTGGAGTGATCCGCTCAGGATGCCAGGACGGGTGCTGGATGCGCGCAAGTTACTACTTCAGGGACAAGTGACGCGCTATGGCGGGTTTCAGAATATGCCCGCGCGAATCATGGCGCTCGTCCGCGAACCATTTGGCGCGCCGCAATACTACGAGGACACGATCGAAGATTGGGCGCACTGGATCACCCAACCTATCAAAACTTATGATTCATCGGGTTTGGGCGGATTATCTGGTTCGCTTTGGGAAATTATCATAGCGATCTTGATCATCATCGGCACGATCCGCGCACTGCTGGCTTGGCGACACTCGGCGGTTTTTGTCGTGCTGCTGTGGAGCAGTCTCATGATCGCCACAACCTTTGTACTTACGCCACTCGATTGGCAGCGCTATTATGTGCCGATCGTCGCGCCACTGGCGGTAATTGGCGGCATGGCATTTAGCGTGGTGGGCGACGCGAAACCGGATCGCGCGGAGATCGCAGCGTGATCCCGGATTGGCTACAACCCACGATTTTGCTGCTGCCTGCGCTGCTATGGATGTGCTTCGGCGTCGGGATTCCCTGGGCATTGGCCTTTCTGCCACGCGGGGATTGGTATCGGCGCGTCGAGGTGCTGGCCGTCGCATTGGCGCTGGGTCCGGCCTTGACGACGACGGGGATGTTCGCACTCGGCACGTTCGGTCATTTTACGCTGGCAAACACACTGGCCGTGAGCATTCTGATCGCGCTGATTGGCCTGATATGTGCGGCACGTCAGCGCAATAACACGTCTGCCGCACCGGATCACGAACCCTTGACCACGATCGATCTGATGCTGATCGGTGTCATCGGCGTGGCGATTATCCTGCGTTTTTGGAACACCGCCTATTGGCCGTATGACAACTACGACGAGTTCTGGGTATACGGCTATAACGCCAAAATATTCATGCTGAGTGGCGCAATCCCGGCCAGCATGGGCTATTATCCGCAGCTTGTACCGCTCTCGCTGACGTATGGGCAGCTCGCCTGGGGATCGCTCAGTGAGCACGCCGCGCGGACGATCGTGCCGTATCTGGGCATGGGCAGCATCCTGATCACGTATGTGCTGGGCGCGCGATTGTTTGGGCGGCGATCGGGGTTAATCGGCGCGGCGGTCTGGGCGCTCTACGCACATCATGCGAGTTGGGCGCAGTACGCGGACTTGGAAGTGCCGGTCACGCTCTATTTTACGGGCGCGGCGGCCTATTTCATCGTGAGTTGGACGAGCACCACGCATCGTCGCCGCTACGCGATCCTCAGTGGGGTTTTCGCGGGCGCGGCGCTCTGGACGAAGCCGACGGCGGGCGCACTGGTCGAAAGCGGCGCGTTGATCGGGGCGGCCATCTTGTTCACCATCGCCCGAAAATATCGCGCGGAACTCCGCTCGAAGATACGAAACACTGCGCGCGAATCCCTGGCCGTGATCCTTGCCACGCCGCTGCCAGCGTTTTTTCTGGCGCTGCTGCCGATGGGCAGCATGTGGTATATGCGCAATATCGCCTTCGGACACCCGCCGATCGTGCTGCCAGGGGGTTATTGGCAGGATGCCGCGCAGCGATCCGTCCAAGAGCTTGGCTGGCCGCTGCTGGTGATCATGCTGCTCGGTCTGTACTTGCTCGCCCGCCGCGTGCTCAATTCCGCTCAAATGAAAATGGCGGTCGCCGGGATTGTCGTACTCGTCATTATCGCCATGGAAAACGCTTTCGATCCGCATCCGCAGCGGCTCGACTTGGTCGGATATGCCATTTGTGGCTTTGGCGGTTTCATTGTTTTGGTCGTGATTCGGAACTGGTGGCGCACGCTCAGCGACTCGACGCGCGCGAAAACCCTCTTGATCTACGCTTTTATCGTGCCCTATTTCGTGACGTGGTTCTGGTCGTACTCATATCACTATCGGCTGAGTTTTGCGATGGTGCCGCTGTTCACTGCCCAGGTCGGCGTGATTCTCGATCGGTTGGTAAGTCCATTCTTGGTGGGCAAAAAACGGCGCGTGGCGATGGTCGCCGCCACGATCACGATCGCTGCGCTTCCCGGCTGGGTCGCCACCATGAGCGCCTGGGGATTCGTGATCTCGAACATGCTGCCCAATGATCACGCCAAGCAAGCGATCGCCAACCCCGCCCTGCTGTCACTGGTCGATTATCTCAGAGCGCACCGCGATCCAGCACGCCCGCTGAAAGTCGAGGCGTCGGCAGAACTGCGCTTGCCGTTCTTCTTCCCGACCGATGACATCCGCACGATCGATTATCCGCAGTGGCTCGACCAGATCGCCGATGTCGATTATTTCGTGGATAGTTCGGTCGGCGAACGCCTCTATCAGATCAACGGCCTGAGTTATAACCAAATCCTCGCATCCTTGACGCGCGATCCGCCGCTGCATCGCGTCATGACCACCGACGACGGCAATTTTCGCTTCTGGCTGTACACTGTCAATAATGCGGCACGCTTCCGATCGCCCACGCCTGCTGTAGCGTTCCAAAATACGCAGATCGGCGATTTTGCGCGGCTGCTCGGTTGGGAGATCAGCGCCCCACAGGGGAAAGCGAGGGACACCCTCATATTGACCCTCTATTGGCGCGCGCTCAAGCCATCGAACATCGATTACAGCGTCTATATTCATCTGTGGGACGCGGGCGCACAGAAATTGATCGCTCCCTATGGCGCAGAACCCATCAGCGGCATTCCCGACGATCACGGCAATACCAGCGCGTATCACATGCGGCTCTGGCAAAATGGCGAGACCATCAAAGATGTGTGGCGAATGGAAATTCCGAAGGATACGCCACCGGGAACTTATGACCTGCGCGTCGGGCTGTTCGATCCGATCGGCGGCAGGCGGCTGCCGATCACGATTGACGGGAGTCCAGCGGGTGATGGTCTGCTGCTGACGACAATCACGGTGACGCCGTGATCCCCTGGCCGATCAGTTCCACTTCCAAATCGAGTGCGATGCCGAAACGTTCACGAACGGTCGCCTGTGCCAACCGAATCAGTGCGAGATAATCCGTCGCCGTGCCGCCGCCCGTGTTCACGAAAAAATTGGCATGGACGGGCGAAATGATCACGCCACCTGCGCGCGCGCCTTTGAGTCCCGCCGCCTCGATCAATCGTCCCGCATAATCGCCCGGCGGATTCTTGAACATGCTGCCCAGACTCGCGCCCGGCGGCTGCGTCCGCTTGCGATGCGCGATATATTCGTCAGCACGGGCGCGCAATACCGCCGGATCGTGCCCGGGCGCGAGTCGGAAAGTCGCGGCCAAAACGACATAGCGGTATGCACTGTGCTTGAGCGCTGACTCACGATAACGGTAGGCAAGCTGTTCGGCGTGCCATTCTACGTCGCCGCTATGCTCGAAAAACAGGTCAACAGTGAGATCCGAGGCGGCGGCCATTTCACCGCCATGTGCGCCTGCATTGTTGATGATCGCGCCACCAAGCGTCCCCGGCACACTGATCGCCCACTCAAAGCCGCTCAGTCCGCGTGCCATCGTCTCACGAGCGAGTTGTGCGAGACTGACCCCACCCTCGGCGCGCACGAGGCCATCCTCGGCGATCGTCCACGTTTTGGCATCGTTGACCAGGATCACGCCGCGATAGCCATCGTCGCTGAACAGGACATTCGCGCCGCCGCCGATGATGCGCAGCGGCAGATCGTGCTGCCAGCAGAGCGCCGCCACTTCGCGCAACTGATCGCCGCTTTCGGCACGAATGAGCGTATCGGCTGCGCCGCCGAGTCGCGCAACCGTGAATCGGCTGAGCGGCTCATTCAGTTTGACAGCCGCTCCGAAACGATCGATGAACGAATTGTAGCGATCCGTCACGGTCATAATTAATCGTCCTGAGCCATGCGCGGTGGATGCCACCCTGCCGACATCCATCGTCTCCGCACATTTAAGCCACGTTTCACGGCGATCTCAAGCGCATGTGCTTTGAACAATGTACCGTTCTGCACAATGTCGATCAATTCACTGAGGCGCGTTTTATGTGGCTCATCAATGACACCTTCTTGATTCTCGAACAGTAATTGACTCAATTCGGCTTGTTGGTCAGAGGGCAAACGCATATCGCACAGATGCAAGATTTGATCATCCGGTAATGATTCAAGTGGAAGATCAGCCGCATCGTGTTTCAACCAATCCACCAGCAAATCTTCCATGCGCATTCCCACATAGTCGGCGAGTTGGCGGATTCGTCGCGCCACATCTTCCGGGATTTCAAGCATCACCATTTCATTCATGGTAATTCACCTCCGGCTTCACTTGAGTCATTCGCTCAAAATCTGCGTATTCAAAACGGTTTCATGTGCCACGCCGTCCACGCGATCGACATAATAGCCTTTCGCCGCCGGGCGCGTACTGATCGTCTGCTTTAGCACACCATCGACAAAGTGCCCCGCTGCGTCATTATCGAAAGCATGTCCGGGCATCAGTTCGCCTGCTCCGATCAGCCGTTGAAAGGTCGGGCGGCGCTCAGCCTCGCCGTCATAATGGGGTGAATAACTGCCTTTGAGATAGCCCAGACAGTTGACCGCCGTCAGGTTGCCGGGTAGGGCATCGGTCGTGGCCGCCTCGAACCAGCAATTCGCGCCCGCACTAACGCCCGCGAGTACCGTGCCATTCTGCGCAGCGGTCAGCAGACTCTTGTCGAGTCCCCATTCGCGCCACAATGCCAGCAGCGATCGGGTGTTGCCACCGCCCACATAGATAACATCTTGCGCCATCAGAAAACCCGCAATATCTGCCGTCGGTAAAGCAAACAGCGATAGATACGAGGGCACGCACTCCAGCCGAATGAACGCCCCATAAAAATTCAGGATATAGGTTTCTGACTCGCCCGTTGCCTGCCCCAAAAAGCACACTTTCGGATGCGCGGCTCGTGCCTGAGCGATGATGTACCGCTCCATACGCAGGTCATTGGGTGTATCCGAAAAGCCGCCACCACCGATTGCTATGATTTGTTGCACATGTCCTCTTTAATCGATTCTGGCGAAAACAGGGATAAAGGGTATCTTTACGCACATGGGCTATCGATACTGTACCAGTATAAACTTGGAACGGCTTTTCACCACACGGTGTTCTCTAATCTAGGATAGTCATTGTAGCGAGCCTATGCAGAACTGATTCGACGACTGAAGTGGCTCACAGGATAACCAATGCTGCACTTCATTAAAAGCATACTCGCTTTTCTCAGGCGCTTATTTGGTGGCAATACTTCGCCTGTTCCTAGGGTCGATCTGATACCAACGCCGCCAACGCCAAGGGCCAAAGATGGTAATCCGCCCACATACTTCAAACGAGATTCGTTGATGACGTATCAGGAGCGGCATTTCTATTTTGATGTCCTGTTCCGTGTCGTTGACAGCCAGTACCGAATCTTCTCGAAGGTGCGGCTGGGTGATCTAGTCGGACTGGCCGAGGAATCAACCGATCCGAGGTATCGCACCGAAACTTGGTACAAACACATCGATTTTGTGCTGTGCGATCGAAATTCGTTGGAGCCGCTGCTGGCAATCGAGTTGGACGATAGCAGCCACCACCAATACGACAGCCGCGAACGCGATGCTGTCAAAGATCGTGTCTGCGCCGACGCGGAACTGCCGCTGCTGCGTATAAAAGCGCAGTACGATTATCCACTCGATGAGATCGGCAACGAAATCCGCGTGCTCATCCGCGAGGCGCGATCAATAACTGGCAGTACCAATTGCCGCCGCCTCTCAACTGAGTGCGTCCCTCACGCAACGCCAATACCAAGTTATCGGAAAATTGATCGACTAACGGTCTTACCACATCTAAGCGCATAAACTCAGCCAAAATATCTTCGACACGCCAGTTGCTTGACCCGCAATTTCGCGTGCCGATTGAATAGCCTCGTCCGGCAGCGTCAATGTGATCGTTTGACTCATGACTCACCTCGCAACATTATCTCGCCAATTTTGGGTGCATCGCCCGCACTGAAAATGATCACGATAGCGCCGGGTTGCGTCTCGCGTCGCAATATGTCAGCGGTCGCCGATAGATCGCCGCTATGCCGTGCATCAGGATGACCCGTCGCCCGCGCCATTTCCGCGATCTCTGGCGAACCGAGTCCTGGCATCGGCTGCTCGCGCGCCGCAAAAATATCCATGATCAGCGCGTGATCGGCATCCGCAAACGACTCCGCGAATTCGTGTGCCAACAGATGCGTTCGGCTGTAAGTATGCGGCTGCCAGACCGCCCAGATCGTCGCCGATCCGAAACGTATCCGCGCACCTTCGAGCGTCGCCCGGATGGCGGTCGGGTGGTGGCCGTAATCGCTGTAGATGGTCACGCCGTTCGCCACGCCGAGCATTTCCATGCGGCGCGCCGTCCCGCTGAAAGTTCCGATATGGGCGATGATGGCAGTCAACGGAATTCCTGCCGCCATTAATGCCGTTGCCGCACCGATCGCGTTCAGTTGATTGTGGCGACCCGCCAACGTCGGCGGCAGTGCCGCGAGCAAATCGGCAGGCGCACTCGCCAGATCGTAGCGCTGCACCGATTTGCCAGCATGCGCACATTCGGCGGCCAAACTTGCCGCATATTGATCGTCCGCGCAGGCGATCAACACGCCATTGGATCGAACATTCGCCGCGAATGCTCGGAAAGCGGCCTGCACATCGGCCAGAGTCGGGAACATATCCGGGTGATCGTGCTCGATATTCGTGATCAGCGCGATCTTGGGGTGCAAGCCCAGGAACATGTGATCGTATTCGTCAGCCTCGATCACGAACCATTTGCTCGTGCCGACAGCGGCATTCGTTCCGGTGCTCAGCAGCGTGCCGCCGATGATATAGGTTGGATCATAGCCGCCCGCGCTCAGCAAATGGACGATCAGGGCGGTAGTCGTGGTTTTGCCATGCGTCCCGGCCACCGCGATCACGTCATATCCAGCGGTGATCGCACCTAACGCATCGCGCCGCTTGAGCACCGAAATCCCAGCGACGCGCGCGGCGCTCACTTCCGGGTTATCGTCTCTCACCGCCGATGAGATCAGCACGCTCGCTGCGTCGCCGATCTGCTCGGCAGCGTGCCCGATGAAGATCGTCGCACCATCGCGGGCGAGCGCGTCGGTTGCCGCGTTTACGCCCCGATCCGAGCCGCTGATCCGATAGCCGCGATCGAGCAGCACCCGCGCGATCGGCGACATGCCCGCGCCGCCAATGCCGACGATGTGGATGTGCGCCGGACCTGGCGGCAGTGTGTCCGATCCGGCTGGCAAATCGATCATCCGCGATCTTCGGTCAATGGCGCGACCGTCCAGCAGTTCGGCGTCTCTTTGAACTCGCGCTGAAGGATCGATTCGGCGCGGTCGAAATCGATCCGTTCTGGGATTTCCATGTTGAAAATGCCTTCCCCGTCAGGCAGTTGGAAGACGAACATATCGTTGCCCGGACACTGGATCAACAAGCCGTGAATGCGTCGGATGCGCCGTACCCAGGCTTCCCGGCTGCCATTGCTGGACGGAAAACGAACGATCACGAGGCGGGCGGGCGCGGCAGGCGCTTCCTCATCGAAGCCGCTCCACGAGTCGCTGTTCGCGGAAGGGGACGCGGCATAAGTTGGCGGCTGAACGCTATGATTGCCGTCACTACTGCCATTTCCGTGATTGCGTGGCGGTGGTTCTGGCTCTTGGGTGTTCGTCACTTCGTCTTGATCGGGGATCGTACTGCCATAGTAGTAAACGGTTCCTTCGTCGGTCCCTTCGCCCGTGCCATCAACGCCCGCATCGTGACTCGCGGCGGGCTGATAGCTGGCTGGTGGCGCGTAGTTTCCGTTGCTGCTGTGACCCGGTTGATCGTCATCGCTCATGGTCACATCGAAATCCTGCGTGACCGATTCGACGATGACCTGCGGATCACCGCCCCGTCGCGTATCGGCCTTGCCGCGAATGATATACACCTGATCTTCTTTGATGTCCTCGCGGTAGCGGGTCCAGGTGCGCGGAAAGAACACGGTATCGAGCATTCCGCCCACGTCTTCGAGGCTGACGATCGCCATCGCGTCGCCTTTTTTGGTGATGATCGTCCGAATCCCGACCACCAACCCGGCCACCGTGACGGCTTTATCGTGCATCGCCTCGGCATCGGCTTTGATCTGCGCGCCCGTGAAGATATTCGGCAGCCGATCGATCGTCCCCATCAGCGCGTTGAGCGGGTGATCGGACACGTACAAACCGATTAAATCCTTTTCCCAGCGCAGATGTTCGCGCGTCCCCGATTCGGTGATCTTCGGCAGATTGCGGAAGAATGTATCGTCGGAGTCTTCGCTCGTGTCGCCGAAAATACTGTACTGGCCGACTCGTTTGGCGGCGTGATGATCTTCGCTGTATTTGGTCAGTCGTTCGACGACCGCCAGCAAGTGATCGCGCCCGCCGAACATATCGAGCGCGCCGACTTTGACCAGCGGCTCCAATGCGCGCTTGCCGACGAATTTCAGATCAACGCGCTGGCAAAAATCGACGAGGCTGTGATATGGCCCATGCGCGATCCGTTCGTCGGCGATGGCTTGTGCCGCGCGCTCGCCACAGCCTTTGATCGCGCCCAGCCCGAAGCGAATCCCGCGCCCGCGATCGGTTTCCTCAATTGTGAAGTCGAGTTCGCTGTGATTCACGTCGGGCGGCAGGATTGGGATGCCGAGTCGGCGGCAGTCGGAGGTGAACAACGTCACGTCCTCGATTTTGTCGCGCTGGACGCTGAGCAGGGCGGTGTAGTATTCCGGCGCATAGTGGCGCTTGAGGAACGCCGTCTGACAGGTGATCACGGCGTAGTCGGCGGCATGTGAGTTGTGGACAATAATGTCGTTTGCTACGAAATTATGCGTGTCGGGGATGGTCAGATCGTAGGTGGGCTGCTCGCCAACATATTCGATCGAAACGACCGCATCCCAATACACGTCGTTTTTGGCATAGTTACGCAGTTCGTCTGAATCGAAATACTCAGCGAGACGTCCAATCACGGCATGAGTAAAACCCGCCTTTGTTGTATTCGACGGTTTTTGAAATTCTGTGATCGAGATACCTGCGCCTACTGCAACAGCGTTCCAGGTGATCTGCTTGTTGGCCTTGTGTTGGCGAACAACATCCCGTATTTCGATTGGAACACAATCTTTTGTGCCCGAACTCGCTGGAGCAACCATAATCATTCTATTCAGCTTTTCCCGGCGCTCGTCACTCACAAAATGCGAGGCAATTGTGTTCTGGAATGTCTTGAGATTTTCGTTCCCGTAGACATGGATTTGATAACCGATGCGTCCATCCCGATATTTGAATTCGACCCGACGAATGCGCGAGATAATTCCCAGCCGCAGCAACAGGTGTTGAAGCTGATGAGCAAGCCGTTCAGACGAGGTGGCGTAGTACACAAACCGATCTTTTTCGGTAATGTTTCCATCACCTTCCCACATGCGTGCAATCAGAAGCGCAATTTGCCGATTCGTGAGTTCAAACGCCTCATCTGGGATGAATTTTGTGTACGATGTCGTGTTGCGTAGGCCGAGCTTCTCGATCCAAAGTACGGAGCTATTCGGTTTTGCAGCATTGATTTTTCTACCGTATACATCGTGCATATTATTGCGACGAAAGTGAGTTGAGGCAGAAACATTTTCAAATTGCTCCAAATGCCTGACATAATCACGCCATTGGTCATCATCGCTTGTGTAGTAATACAAGCCGTGCGGATGACAAAGATTGCCTTCCGCCAGTAAATGACCGAGGACAATCACCTCATGATCCGGCCATTCGCGCGAGCCTTCAACTGGAATGCGGCGCGGTACGGCAATTTTGTCGCCGACTGATAATTCGCCAAGCAGTCGCCAGCCTCCAAACGTATAAAACGGATGATTTATGGTTGCTTCGATCTGCCGTCCCAGATTTGTGGTCAGGCGATAGACGGGTTTGACGCCGTTCGCGTGAACTTCCGCAACCGTGCCGGATTTCAATCGCAGCCGCTCGGTATCACACGTAAGCGTCTCGTCGATGTGTGCCGACCCAGTCGCCAAATCGCCGATTTTCACGATCCGTCCCGTGGTCGCATCGACGATTTCGGTACCGGAAGTCACACATTTATTGAACCCATACGCAGCAAAGTATTCAACTTGTTCATATATTTTTTCGGCGACATCTGCCGAGACACCGTGTTCTGGGCCTTGCTCAATGAAGATATGTTTGTGCTTGGCGAGGTCTTTGGCTTTCTTCTTGGATACCGCGCGCCGCATCATGTCGGCTTCACCGAGTGAGTAACCGAACAGATCAGCGCCAATGCGTTGGATCTGTTCCTGATATGTTATTACTCCGTATGTTTCAGAAAGAATAGAGACTAACTTAGGATGCAGATATTCGATCTTCTCCTCACCGTGCATCCGTTTGTTATACATCGGGATGAACTGCATCGGACCGGGGCGGTAGAGCGAAATCGCCGCTGTGATATGCTCGAAGGTCTTGGGCAGCATCTCGACCAACATCTTGCGCATTCCCTGGCTTTCCAGTTGGAAGACGCCCGTCACTTCGCCCGTGCCGATCAATTCGAACGCTTCCGCCACCATTTTGCTCTGTTCGGGATCGTCAGGATTCGGGCGGTACGGGATATTGGCGAGCGTGTAATGGATACCGTGATAGCGCTCGATCAGTTCACACGCCTTGCGCATGATGGTCAGCGTCGAAAGGCCGAGGAAGTCCACCTTCAGCAAGCCGATCGCCTCGCAAACCTCCATTGGGAACTGCGTCACACGATTGATCGCCACGTCGTCGCCGGTCGGACGGTGCAGCGGCAGATATTCGACTAGCGGGGCATCGCCGATGATGATACCCGCCGCGTGTGTGCCGACGCCCCGTGCCACCCCTTCGACCGTCATCGCCATGTCGAGCAGTTCGTGGATGGCGGCACTCGAGTCGTATTGTTTGATCAGGTCGGGCACGGCATATTCGGGATCGTCGCTCAGACATTGCACCAACGTCACCGGATGGCTCGGAATCGCCGGGATCATTTTCGTCAGTTCGTTGACCTGCGCCAGCGGAATATCGAGCGCGCGCCCCACATCCTTGATCGCGGCGCGTGCCTTGAGTGTGCTGAAAGTGATGATCGCCGCAACCTTATCCTCGCCATATTTGCGCTTGGCATAGTCGATCATCTCGGAGCGCCGATCATCGGGAAAGTCCATGTCGATGTCAGGCATACTGATGCGGCCCGGATTCAGAAAACGCTCGAAGATCAGGTTGTTCTGGATCGGATCGATGCTCGTGATGCCCAGGCAATACGCGACCGCCGAGCCTGCACCGCTGCCACGCACGTTCCACCAAATATCGGCCTTACGCGCGAATTCGCACAAATCCCACACGATCAAAAAGTACGTGTCGAAGCCCATCTGGTTGATGATGCCCAACTCGTAATCGAGCCGATCGAGGATGCGCTGGGAGCGCCCATCCTCGCCATAGCGCCACAGCGCGCCGCGCAGCGCCAACGCCCGCAGGAAGGAGTCGGCGGTGTAGCCTTCGGGGACGGGGAATTTCGGTAGGTGATAGCCTTCGGTATCCAGGTTCAGATCGACCATTTCGGCGACGCGTAAGGTATTTTCGATCGCTTCCGGCGCAACATCACCGAACAACGTCCACATTTCGTCAGGCGTGCGCAGGTGATAGCTGGCATCGCTCATGCGCATCCGCCGCTCGGCACGTTTGAGCGCGTTCGTCTGGATGCACAGCAGCGTATCATGCGCGTTGAAATCGGAATCCAGCACATAATGTACGTCGTTGGTTGCCAGCAGCGGCACATCGGCCTTGCCACGAGTGCGTACCAGCCACTCGTTCAGCAGCTTGATCTGCGGGATGTCATGTTCTTGCAGTTCCAAGAAAAAGTTATCTTTGCCGAAAATATCCTGATACGTCCCGATCATCTTGAACGCTTCAGTTTCGCGGCCATCCTCGAAGGCGCGCGGAATCTCGGCGGCCAGGCAGCCCGACGTACAGATAAGCCCCTCGTGATATTCCGCCAGTAAATCCCGATCCACGCGCGGCTTGCCATAGAATCCGGTCAACTGCGCTGCCGAGGCGAGCTTGAGCAGGTTTTTGTAGCCGATCGCATTTTTGGCGATCAGCAGCAAATGATAGGGCTGCTTCTCGGTCACATCGTGGACGAAGCGATTCTTCTTGGCGAGATACGATTCCATGCCGATGATCGGCTTGATGCTGGCAGTTTTGCAGGCACGATAGAATTGAATTACGCCGTGCATCGTGCCGTGATCGGTAATCGCCAGGGATTTCATCTCGAGCGCCTGTGCACGCGCGACGAGCTTATCGATTTTGCTCAAACCGTCCAGCAGACTAAATTCGGTATGGACGTGTAGGTGTACAAACGGGTGGTCAAACGGCATTGCGAGAAATCCCCTCCCAGCCTGTGGGGCATCCGACGGGTACATACAATTATACTCGTCCGTACCCAAACCGGAGGGGTCGATTTCTCCGCGTTTGCGATTATCGGGTCAATCACGCGCCTTCCACGATTGGAGATTCCTGCGCCATCGCCATGCGTTCGCGCGCACTGTTGCGGCGTCCGAGCGCGGGAAGAATATTGCCCGTCGCGGCAGCCAATCCAAAAGCGGGCATGTTGTTGTAGAAGGTTTCGTAGCTGCCCGCTTCGACCCGATAGGTTTCATGCCAGATGCCGACCGTGCCATCCGAGCCAACTTTGCGATTAAATTCGTGCCACGCGGCCAAATGCGGATCATCGGTGTTGCGGGCGAAGCGTTCCAGATGATCGAACGAACGCCAATACGAAACCAGAATGGTCTGCAACGGCGGAAAACGGAAGAAAGTCTCGCTGCTCAGGCAGCCTTTTTCGGGATGTTCGCGCAGCACTTTGAGCATTCGTGGCATGGCTTGCGCGGCGGGCAGCCACTTACGCACGGCACTGACTTTGTTAATGCGCATTCCGATCAAGAATACGACGAACGGCCCTTCAATTTCGGTGGTGAAGCGCTTGCTGAAAACAGATGGCATTACTTATCTCCTTTATACGATGTATCTCATATACGATGTATCGTATATACGATGGGTATAGTATAATGGTTGCAGAATTTTGCCGCAAGCTGAAAAGGTAAACTGCGATGTCACTCTCTCATGCGCTTCTGGGATTTCTGAGTTATGCGCCGATGACGGGCTACGACCTGAAAACGCAGCACTTTGATGGCAGCGTCGCACACTTTTGGCCTGCTGATCAAGCGCAAATCTACCTGACTCTGAACAAGCTGAGCGAAGCCGGACTGGTCGAGAGCCACATCGAAATCCAAAGCGAACGTCCCAACCGGAAGGTCTATACCATTACTGATGCCGGACGCACAGCGTTACGCGACTGGCTGACGACGATCCAACCGCTGCGCCCGTATCGGGAGCCGTTTTTAGTCCAGGTATTTTTCGCCGCACAGCTCGCCAACGCCACGATCATTGCCATGCTTGAGCAGCAACGGCGAATGCACGAGGAAATGCTCGCCCACTATCAGACCATCAACATCCCAACGCTGACCGACCCACAAGCACGCCGAGAATCCACGTTGCAGCAGCTAACCTTGAATTTTGGGATTGCGATCGAACAACAAACGATCGCTTGGCTAAGCGAGTCGATCCAGATCATGCGCGACTTGCCCGAAGCGTAAGGAACTGTCCAGGGACGACGGCCTGCCGAGTCCGCCAACTGTCGCAAAATTGGATACAATCTCCTCTGGGCGATCACCCAACAAGAGTGGCGCGGTCTGGCGATATACGGTACAACCGGGCAGATCGAAGCGGCCAATCGGGAGGCATATGCGCGGAATTGTTCGTATAGTCGCGGGGATCGGGATCGCGGTGTTTGCCTGTTTGGCGTGCAGCGGATTCGGCCTATTTGCGGTGGCCGGACACGCGCCGAATCCACATCTGAGTGCCTTTCAGTCGATCGCGCTCCGGTTTTCGCTCTTGTCGGGTGATCGCGCATTGGTGACGGCGGTGGGCGGTAATCCGACGCCCGTCAAATTTGTCGTCCATGCGAACGATTTCCCGGCCACCATCGCCGCTAATCTGATGACGGCGGGTCTCATCAGCGATGCCAAACTGTTTCGTGATTACGTCAGCTTTTATGGAATCGATGCGAAACTCCAGGCCGGCACATATTTGCTCAACCAGACGCAGACGATCCCGCAAATCGCGGCGGCGCTGACGAACGCAGGCGCGAGCACGGTCACGCTTCAGGTGATCGAAGGCTGGCGAGCATCACAGATCGCGGAGGCGATCAACGCAAATAGTTTGCTCGGCTTCAGTGGATCGGACTTTTTGGCGACGATCAGCAGCACCGTCACGCCCCCCGATTGGTTTGCGAGCGTGGTCACGTTGCCGTCGGGCGCGTCGCTGGAAGGATTTCTGTTCCCAGACACCTATTTATTACCGCTCAACGCAACCGCTTCCGACCTCCGCGACCAGATGCTCAAAGAGTTTTTGGCAAAAGTGACGCCGACGATGCGCGCCGATGCCGCCAAAACTGGGCTGTCGGTGTATCAGATAGTGACGCTGGCTTCGATCGTCGAGCGGGAAGCGGAAGTCGCCGATGAACGTCCTTTAATCGCGGGTGTGTACCTGAATCGGTTGAACAAGCCGATGACGATGGATGCCGATCCGACGATTCAATATGCGCTCGGAAAAACGGGCGCGTGGTGGCCGTCGCTCACGGTCGATGATTACCACAATGTGCAATCGCCCTACAATACGTATCTACACAGTGGCCTGCCACCGACGCCGATTGCAAATCCAGGAATATCCTCGATCAACGCCGCGATCTATCCGCGCACGTCGCCATATTATTATTTTCGGGCAAGCTGCATCGCGGATGGTCGCCACAAATTCGCGGTGACATTCGCCGAGCAGCAAGCGAACGGCTGTTAAATAACAGGTGGTTTGTGAGGGGCGGACGCGGACTGCTCCGATCGAAAAACGGTTGAAAGTTCGCCGTGATTGCGCTATCGTCTGCTATCAAGTGATTTAAGGGATAACGCCATGTCCGAGGCACAAAAAATCGTCCGCAATTACGTTAACGGCGCGTGGGTCGCTTCGCAGTCGGGACGGATGCGCACCGTGTTCAATCCCGCCACCAATGAAGTGATCGCCGAGACGCCGTTGTCTTCGACAGCGGAAGTCGATCAGGTGGTGCGCGCAGCACGCGAAGCGTTTTACGAATGGCGCACAACGCCGCCCTATACCCGCGCCCGCTCGATGTTCAAGTTCAAAAATTTGATGGAAGAAAACTTCGAGGAACTGTCGCGTATCGTGGTCACGGAAAATGGCAAAACTATCGACGAGGCGCGTGCCGAAGTCCGCCGCGCGATCGAAAATGTCGAACTTGCGGCGGGAATCCCCACCCAAATGATGGGCTACAACCTCGAAGATGTGGCGCAGGGCATCAACGAAACCGCGCTCCGTCAACCGATCGGGGTGTGCGCATCGATCAACCCGTTCAATTTTCCGGCGATGGTGCCGCTGTGGTTTTTGCCCGTCGGGATTGCGTGCGGCAACACGTATATCACCAAGCCGTCGCCGCAGACCCCACTCTCACAGGAGTTCATCTATAACCTGCTGGCCGAGTGTGATCTGCCGGATGGCGTGGTGAATCTAGTCAACGGCGACGAAGAAGTGGTGAATGCGCTGCTCGATCACCCCGATGTGCGCGCGATTTCGTTTGTCGGATCGAGCCGCGTGGGCAGACTGATTTACGAGCGGGCGACGCGCAACGGTAAGCGCGTACAGGCGCAGGGTGGCGCGAAAAACTATATGGTCGTCATGCCCGATGCGGTGCTGCCGCAGACGATCGGGGCGGTGCTCGGATCGGCGTTTGGCTGTGCTGGACAGCGCTGTTTGGCGGGTTCGGTGTTGATCGCGGTGGGCGACATACACAAGCCGCTGCTGGACGGATTGGCAGAACGCGCCGCCGCGCTCAAAGTCGGATCGGGACTGGACGAAGGTTCGCAGATGGGACCGGTCATCAGTCGTGAGTCGCTCAACCGCGTGTGTACTTACCTGGAGCGGGGCGAGCGCGAAGGGGCGTCACTGGTGCTCGATGGCCGCCAAACCGAAGTCCACGACTATCCCAACGGAAACTTCATCGGCCCGACGATCTTCGATGGTGCGAAACCCGGCATGGGGATCGTCACGGATGAGATTTTTGGACCCGTCCTGAGCGTGATGCAAGCGCCCGATTTCGATTCGGCCATCGAGACACTCGAATTGAGCCGTTACGGGAACGCGGCATCCTTGTTCACCCAGAATGGACGGTATGCGCGCGATTTTGCGTATCGCGTCAATGCGGGCAATATCGGCGTCAATATCGGGGTGGCCGCGCCGATTGCGATTTTCCCGTTCGGCGGTATGAAGGACTCGTTCTTCGGTGATTTGCACGGGCAGGGTCCCGACGCGATCAACTTCTTCACCGATCGCAAGGTGTTGATTGAGCGCTGGTTCTGAAAAAGCCCTCACCCACAGGTAGAAGGAAGAAAGCCGCGATTGGCGCTTTGAAGTTGGAGATGCCGTGACCCGGTTAGAGCCGCCCGTTGAGTCGATCGTTTCGTCGACACAAGCCTTCGAGGGCGTGGCGACGCGCTATGATGTCGAGTCAACGTATATCGAATTGTCAATTTGGTTTCGGCGGCTTATCTGGGATCGGCTAGAGCGGCTCTATCAACCCGGAATGCACATTCTCGAACTTGGCTGTGGGACGGGCGAAGATGCCGTATGGAATGCGCAGCGCGGCTTGTATGTGACGGCCACCGATGCGAGCGCGGCGATGCTCGACGAGACAAGGCGAAAAGCGGCGGCGGCGGGTGTCGCGGATCGCGTGGAAGTGTTACCGCTGGATTTTTTCGGCGCGGCGGACTGGAAACTGCCGAATGGGGTGTTCGATGGCGTGTATTCCAATTATGGCGCACTGAACTGTGTGGGCGATTGGCGAGCGATCGGTGCGGCGTTGCATCCGGCACTCAAGCCGGGTGCGGTGGCGGGATTGTGCCTGATCGGGCGGTTCTGCCCCTGGGAAATCGGCTGGCACGCGTTGCATGGTCATTACAAGACCGCATTTCGGCGGTTGCCGGGTGAGGCGTTGGCACACTTGGCTGGAAATTATTTCCGGGTGTATTATCCTACAGGTAGACGACTGGCGCGTGATTTTGGTGATGGCTGGCAACGACAGCGACTCGATGGAGTCGGTGTGTGGCTGCCGCCCAGTGACCTGTATGCCGCGCTCGGACGTCGCCCGAAACTGGCGCACACCCTGCTGCGCCTCGAACGAGCGACCGCCAAATGGTGGCCGTTCCGCTGGTTTGGCGATCATTACTGGATCGAGCTGATGCGCCGTTGAGGGCAGCGTGGCGCATGAGAAGATAGCCTGCCAAAATGTTCGGCAAGTTCAAGTAAGGAGTCTTTTCCATGAAACGCTTGATATTGTTCATCACCATTTTCGCCCTCGTCTTCGCCAGTTTTGCCGCTGTCAATACCTCGGCCAAAGCCGCCAGCGGGATGACAGCCACCGTGTTGGCCTCGCAACTGAACGTTCGCTCGCAGCCGCGCATCAGCGGTGGTTGGCTGACGGCGGTCAATTGGGGCGACCGGCTCGTGGTGCTCGGACGCAATGATCGTGCCAACTGGTTCCTCGTTGTCACGCCCGACGGCACGATCGGCTGGGTATCGGCTTTCTGGGTGCGGATGTCGCGCAATGTGTCGCGCAGCAGCTTGCCGATCACAACAAATAGCTGACGGGATTCGACGCCAATTGAACGGGCGACCGCATTGGGTCGCCCCTACCCAAAACCATACTGGGTAGGGGCGTACCCAATGCGGTCGCCCATGTCCTGATTTGTTGCCATATCAGTAGGCTTGCGCCAACAGAATCGTCTCCATCTCCTGACGCGATAGCCCGCCGTGATGCCCCAGAAACTTCTGCTCGAAGACCCCCTTTTCGTACCAATAGACAGATTCGTGCTCATAGGGCAAAACGACGACGTTGCCGACACGCGCCAACAAAGCCGCCGTTGGCTCGCCCGTCCCGAAACAGCCCGCCGCGATCAGTTCCTCGACCGGGAAAACGTCGGCGTGTCCGGCAAGCTGACCGCGCAGCATGGCGATCGCCTCGTCGCGGTATTTAACCTGAATGTGCAAAAACAAGTCGCGCGGCGATCCAGCAGGCACGAGCGGCAGTCCATCGCGGTTTTTCTGAATCCAGGGCGCGACCGATGGCGTAAACTGGTTGACATAGATCGTCGTTTCCGGCGAAATTTCGATCTGACCATGATCGGCAGTTACCAGCAGTAGCGTATTTTTGGCTTTGCCCGCCAGCCGCTCATGCAGGTATTTTTCAAGCGCATACATGGTCGCCTCGATCTCGGCTTCGACCTGCGGCGCGCCGGGGCCATATTGATGCAGCAGCGTGTCGATCGCATCGAAATACAAAAAATAGTAGGCTTTGCCCGGTTCGTTCAAAACGGCGTCGGAGAGGTTAACCAAACCCTCGGCAAGCGTGTGAAAGGGGATTACCTGCGCGCCCGCCAAGCCAACATCGGATAGGGGCGACGGCGTGTAGGCTTGACTCTGAAACGCATACGATTTGACGCCGTGGCGTGCCAATTTTTGGAAGACGGTCTCGGTTGGAAATATCGTGCGCGGTGATATGTTGTCGCGCAGCAATGTGCCGGGTTGTTTATCGCCTGCATAGGAAAAGATCAACGGGGCGATGATGCGATCGACGGACGGCTCGTACATGAACCACTCGTAGAGTCCGGTTTCGCCGACGGGCAGCCCGCTGAGGATCGTCGGCATGTGGGCGGTGGTCGTCGATGGGAACTGCGTCGTCAGCTTGGAAGCGACGCCGCTGCTCTCCTTGAAGCGTCGCAAAAACGGGTGGCGATCGGCGTACTGCTCGAAAAAGCGCCAGCCAAACGCATCGACGAATAGCAAGATCACTTTGTCATAGGCGGTGGGAAGCGTGCCGAGTGTGTCGGCGGGTAGACCTGCGGCACCTTCGCCCGTCAGTAAGTGGTTAATCGTGCTTGGAATCTGTGAAAAACAGTAGGAATCGTAGAGTGGTTTGCCAAAGCGTTCGTTGAGACGCGAGGCGGCGACTGCCTCAATCGAGGTCGAATTGATCATGATTCCCTTTCTGGCTCGTATGAAATGTTGAGGGCGTACCTCAAGATTGTTATTTTATCGTGCGACGGTGGATTGTGGTGGGACTTGGATGATGCCGAAAAATGGCGGCTTGCGTGATAGCGGCGTCTGGAATATGCTGTACGGATATTTTGTTTGAAGACGGTCGTCAATGGGTTGACTTTCGGGTCAACCCCGCCATTGGAGGTCGCGTTTTGCGAAAAATATCATGAGCCAAACACCCAACGATCAAAGCAGATTAGCCAGACTTCGAGGGAAACTGGTCACGAGCCAGGAAGCCAATAAGAGCTTTCGGCAATCATGGCCGGCCTGGATGAAACAGCTTCCGCGCATAAATTTTCCGCCTGCCAACCCGAATTATGAACTGATCGATTCGCAGCAGCTCGACACGATCCTCGTGGATACGAATCCCGTTGCCGCCAAACGCATTCGGGACGACATCGAATTTATGCGGCACGAATTGATGCGACTGATCCGCGAGCAGGATCATACGGCAGCCTATGAACAGAATCGCTATCGGATGTATCAGATCGGCTATATTGCACTGGCGACGTTGGCGACCCTCTTTGGATCGTTGCAAGCGTTGGCCTATAGTAGTGGATCAAGTAATGCCGGCACCAATTATGTGAGCGGCAATGCGCTGGTGGCATTCTTGGCACTCGGCGAAACGGTGGTGGCGTTGGCGGCTACTTTCTTGGCGACGGTCAGTTCGCGCGAGCCACCTTTTAACCGTTGGATGACCGCTCGTCGGCGTGCCGAAAGCCTCCGCCGCGAATATTTCCGCTACTTGGTCGATATGTCGCCCTACGATTCGGTGGACGGCTACAAACGCCGCGTCATGCTCTCTGAGCGGGCCGCCGACATCAACCGAGGCGTGTTCCCCACCTCTGAAGAAGACAAAAGCTGAGTCGTCATGATCGCGCGTTTCTGAAAGACCACACTGGGAGTCACAACCAATGCCACCCGATCGCAACCAAAATGAGGCGCTCTACAAGATTTTCGACAAATTTGTGTTGGGCGATCAGCGCAACTATTACGAACAAACGGTTGCCAAACACCGCGCCGCCTCGCGCCAAGTCAACCGTATCCGGGCATTCGCTGCGCTCGTCGCCGGACTCGCTTCCGCCCTGGCGGGTTTAATGGTTCTTGTGAGCAGCAACTCGTCTGGCGGAGTTTGCACCACCGCCTTCACTTTTTTGACATGCGAAAGTTCGCGCACGCTCGTGACCGTGTTGATCATCATCGGCGTGATCGCACCCGCGGTTGGCGGCGCGTTCAACATCCTGTCCGATCTATATCAATGGGATCGACTGATCGGCATTTACGAGTCCTCCCTGGAAAATCTCGAAGTGGCCGATTCGCGCTCTCCTGACCCGGAAATGGATGATGTCGCATATCTGGCGAGCCTTCACGCTTATACCCAGGGGACTCTCAAGGTGATGTATGATGAGGCTACTCAGTGGGGTCAGTTGACGCGCACGCCGCCGACGCTCGAAAAATTCATCGCGGATGAGGTGGCGAAAGCCGATAAAGCCAGTGGTGGCGCGGCCAGCCAAGCGATGAGCAGCGGGGATACGGCACGGCCAGCGGTATCACCCAGCGTGGTCGTCACGGTCACGCCAAGCGCGGGTTCCACGACTTCGGTGCAAGGGGCGGGCAACCAAACCGGGCAATCGACAAGTGCGCAATCGACGGATAACGCAGCCACCCAAGCCGCAGGCAATCAAACCGTGCAAGCGGCTGATAACGCGGATGCGCAGCCACATGCGGACGCATCCGATCAGCAGCCCGTCGCCTATGGGTGATATCAATAGAACCTCACCCCCCCGACTCCCTCTCTATAGTAACAGCGAGGGGGAGTCTCCATTTTCATGCTTTTGTGGTGGATATAACCCGGCTATAACTGACGCAAGTTGTGTTTATTGTACTTACTTGATGCGCCGCTCAAAAAGCTCGGACTAGGCAATTCGCACACATGAGCGTATAATTTCTCGTGATTTGTCCAGCATAGTACACTCGTCGCTAACGACAAGTCCGATCCATCGATCGGGGAGGTCAATGGTTTTGCAAGGGCGTGTACTCTTACTCAACGGAAACAACTGGGAACCGCTCGCTATCGTCTCGGTGCCGCGCGCCATCAACCTGCTTTTGGCCGAAAAAGCGGTGGTGGTCGAGCAATCCGGGCGATTCCTCCGCACCATCGCGGCATCTTTTCCTGTGCCTTCGGTCATCGCGCTGCGGACGTATATCAACGTGCCCCGCCGCCGCGCTCAGTGGAGTCGCAAGGGCGTGTTGGCGCGCGATAACTTCACCTGCATCTACTGCGGCGTGCGGGCGGGCGATGTGGCGCGCGGGCACGTCATCACCAAAACCGATCTGACGGTCGATCACCTGATGCCACGTTCGCGTGCAGGCCGGGATAGCTGGAGCAACACGGCCTGTGCCTGCTACGCCTGCAATCATCGGAAAGGCAACCGGCTCCCGGAAGAGGCGGGCATGAAACTGCGCTGGGAGCCAAAAATCCCGCGTACCAGCTATCTTGTCATCGCAGTTGGCAGCGGCCCGGACACCTGGAAGCAATATATCGAGGTTACGGGCGGCAACGGTTAAGCGTATTGGTCAAGTGTTAAGCTAATTGGGGGATTGTCAAGCGCAAATGTTCAACGGGAGAGCGAATTTTGCGCTTGCATTTGACGATATCGGTACGAGCGTAGGGACGGCATTCTTGCCGTCCGCACCGTTGCCACGTCTTCCAAAAGTTCATAACAGCCTCTAGCACCAACACCCGGTTAACACGCTGCTGCACAAACGCGACGGCGGCTGGCAGCGGTCGGGTTCGTACCGCCCACTGTGTCGCCAGTTTTGGTAGCAGCGCTTTCAAGACATTATCGTGTGGTAATGCCCGCCAGCGGCAACCATTGTTCAAAAGATGGGTAAGGTGAAACCCGTCTTTGACCTACTCTAATTTATGTCCCAGCCTCAATTACTTGGCTTTTTGGCGCGGCTTGGCCGATGCTTGCGGATTTGATTCCTTGTGCGATTCAGTCGTTGGCAGGCGCACTGGGCGCGCCGTCGGCTGGTACTGATTGGGCGGCGGGCCAGCCTGCCGAATCAGTGTTTCAATGCGTTGGACAGCCTGTGGATCGAACTGACAGGCGTGGCATACATCACATTTCCAACCCGGCGTGCTCGGCACACAGATCATCGTTCCTTCGTACTGCCGCACGTAGGTGGTCAACTTCAACTCCAAATGACCGAGGTGGCAGTTGGGGCAGGTGAAGGAGTCGTTTTCGAGCATGTTGACAATCCTCACACTGTAATGAAGGTACAGGCTACCCTCACCCCATATTATAAACGGATGCACCGCCTACAACAATCCATAGGCCAAAATATTTGCGCATTTTTAACAAATTCAAAAAAATACGAGGATCAAGCGTTATCGGCGGATACGGAAATGGCTGGATCGGGCGCGGCGCGCAAGCTGGTCAAGAATAAAACGATGATCGAGAACACGATGGCGTGGTCGGCGAGGTTCGAGACGTTCGAGATGATACCCGGAATCTGCCAATGGATAAAATCGACGACGGTGCCGCGCGTCAGTCGATCGATCGTGTTGCCGAGGACGCCGCCCAAGAGGACGCCCATTGCCAGCTTTTGCAGAATATGAGCGCGCGCCGTGTTCCGATAGGCGACCAGAATCACGCCGACCATCGCCAGTGAAAGCAGCAGCAGGGGCGTATTGTTGCCCTGGAAAATACTGAAAGCCGCGCCGCTGTTCGCGCTTCGCGTAATCGCAAAATAGCCCCCGATGGCTGGAATGGGCGTCCAGGTCTCGCCAAGCGCCAAATTCGCAGTGACGAGCGCTTTGCTGAACTGATCGAAGGCGGCCACAACCAGCCCGATACCCACCAAAAACGCATAGTGCCGGAAAGTCTCCCGACGAGCGCCGCCCTCGAAACCGGAATCAGAATCAGGATCAGAAATAGACATATAGCGTCATTTTAGCCAGCACAACGCGCGCGCCATTGCTGATTACGGTGGGCAGGTTGGGCGCGAGACGGCTGCTGTTGAGCCAAGTGCCATTGGTGCTCTCCATATCGACCAACGCCAGATCGCCAGTTGGATAGCGCCGCAGTGCCGCATGAGCGCGTGATACGCCCCGCTCGACGGCTTGATAGGAGGTCAGATCGACGGACGGCTGTTCAGTGATCGAGGCCACCCGGCTCACCCGCCCCAAGATAATCTCGTCGGTCACAGTCGTGATCAGCGGCTCCTCGAAATCGTTGACATACAGCGCAATTTCGTTGTGGCCGAGCTGCCCATAATGTTTGTTCCGCACGACCAAATGCGAGGTCGAGGTCGGGCCATTGAGCGCGCGCGTGCGTCGCAGCATCCCGCGCACGGACAACGCTTTGCCGCAGCGACCACAATAAATAGCATTTTCATCGTTTCCGCTGAATTGACATTGATTACAAGTGAGCATGAGAATTGCTTGACTCTCCACAACCACACGGGATGATTTCGGTGAATTCGTTAGTTTTTGATAACGCCGAGAATGCCGTCAGCGTAACATGGAATCCAAAAAATGTAAATCCGAGCATGTAAAGGAACTGTCAGCAGACGTAAAGAGCCGATTCATCAACGCCCACAGGCACGCCCTCAATACCGAGTCGCGTCCTTAACACAGTTGCGATTTTCTAACCAAGTTGTGATCAGCTTGTGATTCTGCGCGAATTGTCATAGAATAGAAATGAAACACGGTGCAGGGCGATTTGCTGCCGGAAGTGGCGAGATGTGGGATCAATCAAGTCGCCCTGAGAGGATCACTGATCCTCCCAATTTGCCGACTCTGGGCATTGTTGGTGCAGGGCGCGTCGGAAGTGCGTTGGCGGGTTCGCTCGCAGCACGCGGGTATCTCATTGGCGCAGTGTATAGCCGCTCGACCGAGTCCGCTCAACGGCTGGCCGATGCGACACATGCGCATATCGTCACGGAACTCGCTGAAGTTCCGCGTTATGCCGCTTTGATTCTCCTGACGGTCCCCGATTTTGCCATCACACCGACTGCTGAAGGAATCGCCATCGCTGATCTAACAGGCTGCGCGGTGGTGCATACCTCCGGCGTAACAGCCGTCGACGCGCTGGAATCGGCACACCGACGCGGTGCGCAGATCGGCGGTCTGCATCCAATGCTGCCGATTGCGGCCACTGCGAATCCGTTTGCAGTCGGTGCAGCTTTTGGGATCGAAGCCGAGAGCGAATCGTTGCGCGGCTGGCTGGCGGAAATCGTGGCCGCACTAGACGGAATCGCACTTTGGCTGCCGTCCAACTTGGATCGCGCGCGCTATCATGCGGCCTCGGTACTGCTCAGCAACTATCTGGTGACGCTGTTTGCCGAGTCGCTGGCGCTGCTGACTGAAGCGGGGATCGAGGCAGAAGCGGCGCGCGCGGCATTGGTGCGGCTGAGCGCGGCCACGATCGACAATATCGCGCAAGTCGGGCCAGTCGCCGCACTGACCGGCCCGATAGTGCGTGGTGATGTGGCGACCGTGCGCGCCCACCGAACGGCTCTGCACGCCGTTGATCCCGAACTCGCGGAGGTTTATCGCCAACTTGGACGGCGCACCCTGCGGATCGCTGCCGCGCGCGGTCTGCCCGCCGATCAGTTGTCAGGTCTCGATAAAGTTTTAAGGAGAGAGGAAACCGATCATGCGAACAACAATCCTTGAGTTGCAGAAGATGAAGAAGGCGGGACAGCGCATCGCTATGTTAACCGCCTACGACGCGACCGCCGCGCATTGGGTGGAGTCGGCGGGCATCCCCGCGATCCTGGTGGGCGACTCGTTAGGGATGGTTGTTCAGGGGCACGACACCACGCTGCCTGTCAGGCTCGATGAGATGATCTATCACACGCGGATGGTCGTGCGCGGCACACAAAAGGCGCTCATCATCAGCGATATGCCGTTCATGAGCTATCAGGTGACGCCCGAAGGGGCGCTCATCAGTGCTGGGCGGCTGATGCAGGAAGGTGGCGCGGGCGCGGTGAAGCTCGAAGGCGGCATGACGATCGCGCCCACCATCGCACGGTTGACCGCGATCGGCATCCCGGTTATGGGACATGTTGGCCTAACGCCGCAGAGTGTCCACCAATTGGGTGGTTATCGTGTGCAAGGCCGCAGCGCGGATGCGGCTGAACGGCTGATCGAAGATGCGCTGGCGGTCGAGGCGGCGGGTGCTTTTGCGATCGTATTGGAGACAATACCGGCGCCGCTCGCCCAACAAGTTACAGAGCGGCTACGCATTCCCACGATCGGTATCGGTGCGGGGCCGGGCTGTGATGGGCAGGTTCAGGTTTTCCACGATTTGCTGGGACTGATCGAAAATTTCACGCCGCGACACGCTAAACATTACGCCGAATTGGGAGCGGCGATCACCGAAGCCGTGCGCACCTACAGCCGCGAAGTCGAGAGCGGCGTATTTCCCGACGCGGCCCACAGTTTCGGCATGGACGAGTCGGCCTCCGCGCTCACAGCTACCCCCTACGGCAGCAATGGGGCGGCCAATGCACAAGCCGCAAAACAGCAGGTTGGCTGATGACCGAGTCACGCTTCCTCATCGTCGAAAGTGTGGCCGAACTGCGAACGCGGCGGCGCGCCTTGAATGGTACGGTCGGCTTCGTCCCCACGATGGGCTACCTGCACGCGGGACACTTGGCGCTGGTCGCACAGGCCGCGCGCGAAAACGATCATGTGATCGTGTCGATCTTCGTAAATCCAACGCAGTTTGGACCGAACGAAGATTTCAGCCGTTATCCGCGCAATACCGAGCGCGATCTCGCCTTGCTGCGCGACTCGGCGGTCGATCTGATTTTTATGCCGCCCGTCGCAGCGATCTATCCGCCCGGTTTCCAGACGGCGATCGAAGTAAGCGAGGTTTCGCAAGGTTTGGAAGGTGGACGGCGACCGGGCCACTTTCGCGGCGTGGCGACCGTCGTGTGCAAGCTGTTCAACCTCGTGCAGCCCGATCGCGCTTATTTCGGCCAGAAGGATGCCCAACAGGTCGCTGTCATTCGGCAAATGGCGATCGATCTGGATTTTCCGCTTGACGTGGTGATCGCGCCCACGAAACGTGCGCCGGATGGTCTGGCGCTCAGCTCGCGCAACACGTATCTGACTCTGGTCGAGCGAGAAGCCGCGCCGGTGCTGTATCGGGCGCTGTTGGGGGCGGCGTTGGCCTATCACGAAGGTCAGCGCGACTCCGAAACGCTCCGCCAGATCATGCTCGAGGCGCTGGCCGCTGAGCCAATGGTCGCAGTCGATTACGTGAGCGTCGCCGATGCGGGTACTTTACGCGAGCAAGAGGGCGAACTGACCAGACGCACGCTGTTCTCACTGGCGGTGCGGATCGGCAAGACGCGCCTGATCGATAATCTGGTGCTGGAAGCTGTTGCGCCGAAAACTGGCTAGTTCTACAACCGAAATTATGCAGCGATAGCCGCAGTTGGTATGGGCTGGCTTCCCCCTCTCCGTGAGGACGGAGAGGGGGACTGAGGGGGTGAGGTAAATCGGTGGCATTTGATTGATGGGTCAAATCGTAAGTTCGGTTGTAGAATCTAGAAAGTGTCGCTCCGGATTGGCGATGGAATTGGGGCGCTCGTGGGCGTGGTCGTCGCACTGCTGGTTGGAATAAGCGTTGGGCTGACTGTTGGCGCAAGCGTCGGGATGCTAGTCGGTTCAAGGGTTGGAATCTCGGTGGGGGCGTCGGTGGCGGGTGATGACACCGTGCTGACCGAGAATACGGCGACGGAAGGTGTAATCGCAATCACCGTCGGAAATGGCGTCTCCGTCAGGATCGTTGGAATTTCGGTGAGCGTTTCCGTTGGCGTTTCGGAAGGTGGCATCGGACTCGGCGTGAACGTTGGCGGCGCGGTAATGTAGATCGTGGGCGTGATCGTGGCGGTGAGCGTCGCTGTCGCGGCGGGTGCAAGCGCAGGCAATATCACGAACAATCCGAGCAAGCCGACCATCACGACTGCCGCGAGCAATCCGCCCAACACTGCCAGCGGCACCCAGAACGGTAGATTCGAGCGCTCGACGAATATCCCGGAAACGGGCGCTTGAAAGCCAGAAGCATCTTTGGCGCGCGCGATGACGTCAAAGCGATATTCACGCGCGGGCCCGAACCAACGGCTCCGCTTAGCGCGGATTGTGCCTCGTACCGTGCGTCGCTCCCCGGCGTTCAACGTTACATTATCTGGGCGAATATCGAAGTTCAGCGCGCGAACTGGATCCGTGCCGCTGAGTCCAATGAGCAGCGGCGCACTGCCCTGGTTCTGCACAAATAATTCAAATTGACCGCTGCTGCTCTGCACCCGGTGGGTCGCCAACAAGATGCCGAAACCGCTGTAATTGAGCACATGCAGCAGCCCTGTGTTTTCCACGATCTGTTCGGGGTGCGCACGCGCCATCACACGCACGGTGAACGGGTAATCGCCGGGTTTGCTTTCCGGGCGGCGTGTCGGCTTGAAGCTCATCACCACTTGGCTGTGCGAATTCGGCGATAGTTCCGCCTCAGTACGATCGAGGCGCACCCAATCTTTGGGCAGCCCTTCCACTTGGAGGGTGTAACGCTCAACCTCGGTGCTCGCGTTGTGAATGTCGATCACCGTCTGGTTGGTTGCGCCCGGCGTCACCGTCAGATCGAGTTGTTCGATTTGGATGACGAAGGCGGGCAATTCGTGCGCCGTCGTTGGTTCGCTGGCGATGGGATCGACCGCAAATTTTGTGGTGATTGGAACGGTGGTGCTCTCGTCGGAGAGTGGCTGATAGATCAGGCGCACGTCACCGATCTGAATCTCCTCGCCGCCTTTGAGCTGACGTTCGGTGTTGGCAGCCATGCGATCACCATCGATATACGTTCCATTGACCGCATCAAGGTCTTTGAGCAGCACTTTCTCGCCCTGCAAACTCAGGCTGACGTGGTAGCGTGACACCGCCGTCGTGTCGAGCACAATGTCGTTGCCCGATGAGCGCCCAATCGCAATGACGGGCTTTTCCAGCGGGTAACTTTCGATCGGCCCATCCGGCCAATAGACATCCAGTCTGCCGTAAGCTGCCACTTGGATATTCCCTTCGTTGCGGCGATTAAACTGCTGATAACATTCTAGTCTATTTTACAAATTTTATCGAAAGACGCTGATTCTATCTCCATGCTGGTTGATTTCATTCACCAAGCTCCTCTCTGCACAGGGCGTGTGCAAAGTCCGGGAAAAGCCCTCACCCCCGCCCCTCTCCCGCAGGTAGAGGGGTGTCACGGCAACCAGTGCGGCGCAACTGCATCCTCGGCAAGTTTGATTGACGCGCCCGATACCAGATCGAGCAGCCAAATTTCGTAGCGCGCGCCTGCTGTGCCCAGTTGCAGCCGCTCGTAGACCAGTTTATCGCCCGCCGCGTTCAATCTCAAGTTGCTATACGTATAGCCTGACTCGGCCATCAGCATTTTGGACGCGCCTGTTGGCACATCCACCCGGACGATCTGGCGTTCTTGCGTAGGCGCTTTTCCGTCGCGTCGCGGCACGATCAAAGCGCGGCCATCGTGTGTCCAGATCGCGTCGCTGTCATCGACCGCCGACGTATCGGGCGCGAGATCGTGTTGCAGCACCGGATCGACGCTCAGATCGACGATCACCAGATGCGTTACATAAAACTGATCGCCAACGGTGACGACTTTCGGAAACCAGATGCGCGTTCCATCTGGCGAAAACGTGCCGACCGTGCCTTGCAAAGCGGGTACGAGTCGATCGGTATTGTTCGCAAAATCGTGGATGACCATGCCGCCTGCGTTGGTATCGAAGACGGCCACGCGCGACCCGTCGGGTGTCCAGACCGCCGTATAACCCAACTGCTGACTATCTTTGAAGAGGGGCGCAGCGCTGCCCCCATCGCGGTTCATCAGCCAGACTCGCGCCGCTCCCGGTGGCAGATCGGTGTTAGTATTCAGCGCGGAATGATCGAAGGCGATCGCTTTGCCGTCGGGACGCACCGCGATATTCATGCACGACGCATCCTGGCAGGCATACAACAGACGGGATTCGCTCGTGGCCGCGTCGTAGATTAGCAAGTTCGACGCGCCCGCTTGGGTCCCTTCACTGTAGATGAGCGAGCCATCGGGTGCAACATCGTAGTCGAGCACGCCGTACTGGCTATCGGTAAGTTTCTGCACGTTCCCAGGTGAAGCGGGATCGACCAACCACAAATTTTGCACTTTGGCGTCGATCGGCCCCAGATAGACCACGCGCGCCGCCGATCCGATGCGGATCGGATGGTGCAACTGATCGCCGCGTGCCAGCACGATCCCGATAACGACCGCCAGCACGCAGATCGCCCCGATCATGATCCGATCGAGGCGATCCAAACGTGGGCGAGCAGGTGCGCCGGATGGCTGGGCGGTGCGCTTAGCGGACGAGGAGTTTACCATTCTCGAAGAATTTCTCGCCGTCCACCAGCACGACGGTATCGGTCCGCGTATCGCAGATCATATCCCAATGCACCGATGATACGTTGACACCGCCCGTAATGGCATACGATTGGCCGACCGCCATGTGAACCGTGCCGCCGATCTTTTCGTCGAACAAGATATGTCCGGTGGGGCGATCGATGAACGGATTCGTGCCGAAAGCGAACTCGCCCAGCCGCCGCGCACCCGGATCGGTATCCAGCGTGGCGAGTAAAAATTCCTGGTTGTGTTCGGCTTTGGCCTCAGTAATCAAGCCATCCTTGAACACGAGTTCTGCGCCGCGCACCATATTGCCGTGGTAGAACAACGGGAAAGTGAACTTGACCCAGCCGTTCACGCTGTTCTCGACCGGGCCAGTGAAAAATTCGCCGTCCGGGAAGTTGAACGTGCCATCCGCGCCGACGAACGTGCGCCCGTCGATACTCAGGGTCAGGTCGATATTCTTGCCGTGCAGTTCCATTTTTTTCTTACCCGCCAGATAATCGACGGCGACTTGCTGCCCCTTCGCCAAATCCTGCCAATATTTGACCGGATCATCGAGATGCACCATGCACGCGCCGAATACGAAATCCTCATAATCGGCTATCGTCATATCGGCGTCCTGGGCATAGGCGCGCGTCGGGAACAGCGTTGTGCAGCGTCGCAATGTCCCCGCCGCTTCGCGTGCCATCTGGATATTGATCAGGCCGCCGCGCGCGCGCTGACGAGCTTTGGCTTTATCCGCGGGCGCGCCAGCCATCGACCGCGTATGATCATCAGCCTCGATGCGGATGATCACATCGGCGGTCTTATACATCAATTCCAGCATCGGATCGATGGCCTCGATCTGCGCCTCTGAGCCATAGCGGATCATCACTGAGTCTTCGTCGCTGATGTGGATGTAGTTAAAAGGTTGGCCGCCCGCTTTGAGCGCTTCTTCGGTCAACGCCAACATCAACGGTTGCGCGGCGGGCGATGTTCCGCGAAAGAGCACGCGATCGCCGGGTTTGACGCGCGTCGAGTAATTGATCAGCACTTGCGCCATCTTTTGGATTCGATTGTCCATGAGAAACCTTTGCTCGCTAAATACAACTGTTTCGATGCGATTGGAGTGAGATTGTGAACCGAATCGCACAAAATGGCAATGCGAACCCCTCGTTATCCCAGGGCGATTGCATCTAATTAAGGATTGACAGCAGGGATAAACGGGTGCGAAAAGGAAAAAGTCATGATGACAATAACAAGCACACCAGATTTATTCGAGCATTTCAAGAATATCAAAGATCTGCGCGTAGAACGCACGACAGTTCGGACCCGAAATAGTCGAGCTTACCCCTGCCCTGCCCCGCAACACAGACATACTAACACGATAGGGTGAAAGGGATTTAACAGCCATTCATAACCAGGACTTTCGCTTGAACGATTTAGGCGGACGCCATAAATGGCTTTCCTACGTGAGGGGGAACGCATTGTAGGAACAGCATTGATGCTGTACGTATATGCACCAAGTTAAGGATTTGAAGGGCATAGCTGTTGCTAAGGCCGTTCCAGAGAAATAACGACACCTCAACATAAAGGAGCAATCCGTACAAACCATTTACCCAGGCCCGGCAGGCGTTGAAAACGAGACTCCAAGGCAGTCATGGCGTGCTGGGTGAGTTTGACACCGGTCGGATAG
>JBBRMW010000016.1:0-39439 GCA_038230635.1 Aggregatilineales bacterium
GGCCCCACAAATAATCCCACACAGTGCTATCGTGATAATATCGATCAGTTGAGGCTGTTTTGTCCGTTCGATACGCGGATCGGGTAACGTGGCAAAGTGGCTAATTATGCTGGTAGTGTTCATGGCTTCCTCCAAATAGGCCACTACTCTACCACCAGAGGGCTCCTTTACCCTATTCATTTTAGACGCAATTGCCCTGGCGCAGGGTGCATTCAGGGATGGGGGGCGCGTCGTTCCGAACGGTTTGCCCCTGGCGATGCCCTTTCGAGACGGACGAGGCCTGCCTCGTCCGCTAGGCGATGGCCTTCAGCCAAAGCGCATCCCTCGCCCCTAATTCTGAATGTGCCCTGGCGCAGTGCATCAGGCTGCAGCCCTTCACCGTCTAACCGCCTCCACTATTTTAAGATCGCCTTGTTCGATTCCATCCAGTATCGCCGGACATATCCACCAACCCATGCGCTTGGTGCATATGCTCGAAAGGTATAGGGTGAGGAACAGGGCGGCGGCGGATTGACCCTGATCATTAACGTGACGGCTTGATAACAATCGGTCGATTGCCAGATCGAGATTCCTTGCGCAACTTTCGCCCTAGTTCTGCGTACAAGTGTATAATTTCACAACCGCTTTGTGGGCGAAGTACGCTAAAGGAATCTCATTATGGCTTTTGGTCGCCGCAATCGACGCGCTGCCTCCACTGTGGATCGGTCAACCCCCAATACTCCCATCAGCATCGGTCGCCTGTTCAGCTATCTGCGCCCGCATTGGTGGCGGATGGTGCTGGCGCTGCTGGCTTTGCTTGGCTCCAGCGCGGCACAACTGATTTTCCCGTTGATCATCGTTTCGCTGCTGGGCGCAGTGCTCAGTCCGCCTTACGATCCGAACCTGCTCAACAATGTGACGGTTGCGTTGCTCGGCGTCTTTTTGCTGTCGAGCCTACTCTCGTTCGTCGAGACGTATTTGCTCTCGTTTGTCGCCGAGAAAATCCTCGCCACCCTGCGTACTCAACTTTACACGCACCTGAACGATCTCTCGCTTGAGTTTTTCGCCAACCGACGCATCGGTGAACTCATCTCGCGCGTCAGCAACGATGTCGGCCTCGTGCGCGTCGTGATGGTCAACACCGTCATCGATCTGCTCAACATTGTGATCTCGCTGATCGGCTCGGTCGTGATCGTGTTCATCCTCGATGCGCGGCTGGCTTTATTCATCTTGGTGCTCGTGCCCGCCATCGCGGTCATTGCGATCGTGTTCGGGCGTTCGTTCCAGAGCTTGAGCACGCAGGTGCAGGATCAACTGGCGGTCTCGACGGTCGCGCTCGAAGAGGGCTTACAAGGGATTCGCGTCGTCAAGAGTTTCACGCGCGAGCAGTACGAGGTCGATCGCTATTCCAGTGCCGTCCAAAAGACGCTGACGACGGCGCTGCGGCTGGCACGGGTGCGCTCAGCATTTACGGCGCTGATGTCGTTCCTGGGCTTTGGGGCGATCGGCGCGGTACTTTGGTTCGGCGGCCAGGAAGTGATCGCGGGGCGGCTGCAACTGAGCACCATCAGCGGCTTCTTGATCTATGCCATCACCATCGCCGCGAACATTGGACGTTTGGCGGGGCTGTACGGTCAGGTACGCGAGGCATTGGGCGGCGTGCGGCGCGTGTTCGAGATTCTCGATGAGAAACCATCGGTGGTCGATCAGCCCCATGCAACCGTACTCGGAAAAGTCGATGGGCGGATCACTTTCAAAGATGTGTCGTTCAGCTACGATTCGCGCATCGCGGTCATCGAAAAGATTAACCTGGAGATTGCGCCCGGCGAGATTATCGCCCTGGTCGGGCCGAGCGGCGCGGGCAAAAGTACGCTGTTCAATCTGATCCCGCGCTTCTACGACCCGACGTCTGGCGCGGTCAGTATCGACGGCGCAGAACTGCACAACGTCACGCAACGGAGCGTCCGCGCACAGATCGGCATTGTCCCGCAGGAGACGCAGTTGTTCGGCGGCACAATCCACGACAACATCGCCTATGGGCGGCTCAACGCGACCGAGGACGAGATCATCGCGGCGGCCAAAGCGGCCAATGCACACACCTTTATCACCGCACTGCCCGACAGCTATCAGACGATCGTCGGTGAACGCGGCGTCAAGCTGAGCGGCGGCCAGCGGCAGCGCGTCGCCATCGCCCGTGCGATCCTCAAGGACCCGCGTATTCTGCTGTTGGACGAGGCAACCAGTTCGCTCGACAGCGAATCGGAAGGCTTGGTGCAGGAGGCGCTCGATCGGCTGATGCAAGGGCGCACGACGGTGATTATCGCGCATCGCCTGAGCACGATCAAAGTGGCGCATCGGATCGTCGTGCTTGATCATGGCAAGATCACCGAGCTGGGCACGCACGATGAACTCATGGCGCTGGATGGCTTGTATGCCAAGCTGTATCACATGCAGTTCCGCGATCCCGAAGCGGAACTCTCCGCGATTGTCGCGCCCGTCAACGGTGACTCGTCCGAACTCGCCACGACCGATAAACGTCGCACGGGCGGCATGAGCAGCATCCTGGGGTTGGGTCGCCGCTCGTAATGAGGCGTTCATAAATGCCTGGGGCTGAAGCCACCGTGCTTCAGGGCATTTGCAAAGTCAGGGAGAAGTGTTGGTATCTCCATTTACCCCACCCCCTAGCCCCCTCCCCACTGACGTGGAGAGGGGGATCAGGCCATTCTGGACTCCCCTCTCCACAGGGTGGGGAGGGGCGGGGGGTGGGGTCGGCGACTTTGCATATGCCCTGCACTGTGCTTAAACTTTAGCCCCAATTGTCCCGCGTGCGTTATAATAGGGGATAGCGAGACTGCGGAATCCAATAAAAGCGCGCTGAGGATAGGATTTATGGCCGTCATGGATAGTGTTGGGGTAAGCACTGGGCAGCAGACGCTCACATATACCGACGCGGAAGTCGAACTGCTCAAACGGGCTGCCGCGCGACGACTCGCCCAGTTGGCACGGCAGGGCGTCACACTCGATTACAAGCCACGACACGGTGTCAGCCACAAGATTCCGCTCAAGGGCATGATCGTACCGGGTTTCGCCGACGATTCGTCCGTGATGACGCTGCATAAAAATGAACGGCGGGCATTGTTAACCTCGGTCGTGCAGCGTACCTGCGCCGAACTATTGATCGACGATGAACTCGATCGACCGACAATGGAACTGCTCAAGCGGATGCGCGACCTGAACCCGCAGGGACGACGCGACGCGATCACAGCCTGGTCGGAAGAAATGCTCGACGATATGGTCGGATTCGGACCGCTCGAAGAGTTGATCACCGATTATGAGCGCGACAACGAAGAAGAGATGGCCGAAGATATTTACGTGATCGGCTGGAATCAGGTGCTCGTCAAATCGCGCGCGGAAGATCGCGTGCGGCAGGTTCGCAGCAAACGTCCGCGCCTCGGCTCGCTCGACGAGACGATCCACTTTCGCAGTTATGAACATCTGCGCAATATCGTGTATCGTAACCTCGCGGAAATCCACCGCCGCGTCGATGAAAATTCGCCGATCCTCGATACAAAGTTGCCCGGCACCGAGCACCGCATGAACATCACGATCCCGCCGATCGCCGCCGATGGCCTGTGGTATCTGACGATCCGCAAGCACGTCGGATCGTGGAACTGGAAGGATCTGTTGCTGCGCGGCGTATATAACATGCGCTTGATGGCGCTGATGGCGCTGCTGGTGCGCTCGCAGTTCAGCATTCTGGTCACGGGCGGCACGGGCGCGGGCAAAACGACGCTGCTCAACGTGATCGCGGGCTTCATCCCAGCGCACGAGCGCGTCGTTACGATCGAGGATACCCAGGAACTCCAACTGACGGGCGATCGAAGTGGCAATGGCGCGGGCGAGATCGATGTCAAAGACTTATCGCGTATCAGCAACCTGGATGTCGAGGAGAAAAACGTCGTCTCGCTGCTGACCAAAACCGCCAGCACGCGTGAAGGCGTCAGCTATACCATGCGCGATCTGGTAATTAACTCGCTGCGCTTGTCGCCCCGCCGGATCATTGTCGGTGAGGTGCGCGGCGCGGAAGCGTGGGATATGTTGCAAGCGCTCAACACCGGTCACGACGGCAGCATCTGCACGATTCACTCCAGCGGCCCGCAGTACGCGATCAGCCGTTTGGAAGCGCTGGTGCGAATGTCGAATACGGGCATCCAGAGCAAAAAAGAGATCATCGGCCACATTTACAACGCCTTCCAACTGGTCATCCACGCCGATCGACAGGCTGATGGCGGTCGCCGCATCAGCGAACTCGGCTGGATTCGGTCGATGGAGCCCGATATGGAGGCCGATAAGCTGGTGGTCGAAGTCGTGCCGCTGTTTCGCTTGCAAATGTCCTCGGATGAAAAGAACATCGAAGGCTTCATCACGCCGAACGATCCGAAGACCGGCGAGCCGTATATCTATCAGTTTTTCCGCGATAAGCGCGTCACCGATCGGCTGCGTACCGAGGATTTTCACCCGCAGCCGGGCGTCGAATCGGATTTGGAAGTGGTTCGTCGCTATGCGTTGGCAGAGAGCGACGATCAGGTCGAAGATGTCGATTTCAAGCGTGTGATGTCGTATCTGATGGGCGACACCCTCGGTGAACTGGATCGGCGAGTCAAGCGTGACCCAGACATGGGCGGCGTGATCCAAAACGAGAACACCGAAAAAGTCGGCGAGACGATCCAGGAACTAAAGGTGCGCTGGTCGGGTATCCGCGATCTGGGACGTCCCACGCCTGACGCAGCGACCCGCATCAAACGGCAGCGCCTGATCGCCCCAGATACGCGCGATATGCTCGAGCACTTGTTCGATGCGCACAAGCAGATGCGCATGGATATTCGCGTGTATCTGATCTGGAATCAGGCGGGCAGCAAAGCACTCAAGATCAATTCTGACCGCGAGACGGTGATCGGTCGCGCCATCGCGGAGATCGGCTATGTGCCAGACATCGATCTATCGGGCTTCTCGATGGATGGGCAGCCGGGCCAAATCTCGCGCCTGCACGCGGAGATCAGTGTGGGCGAATTGGGCTTTTACATCAGTGATCGCAACAGCCGCAACGGGACGTTTGTCAACGACGTGAAGCTCACGCCGGATGTGCCCAAACACCTTGTCAACAAAGATCGGGTGCGGCTCGGCGCGCTCGAATTCACTTTCGATTTGGATTATTGAGGATTTCGACTGTGAGCGACACCAATCTCGTCGGGCAGAACGTTCAAAATTCCGACGGCAAAACGCCCGTTTCCTATGATGTCCAAGAGTTGATGCTCAGCAACGGCATCCTGGACACGTATCTTGCCGCTCACAAAGCCGTCAATCTGAAGGTCACGCTCAAGGTATTGAACCCGGCGCTCACGACCAGCCCCGATTTTGCGGCGGAATTTCGGGCGACGATACAAACGCTGCTCAAATTCAGTTCGCCGAATCTGGTAAAACTTTACGATTACGGCGACTCAGGCGCGTTCTTTTATCTGATCATCGAGTATCACCGTTCGCCCACCTTGCGCGCACATCTCGATACCGAGCGACGGCTGCCGCTGGCACAAGCGGTCGATTATGGCTGCATTATCGGCGATGCGCTGGCCTACGCCGCCGGGCAAGGTGTCGCGCACGGCATCCTGTCGCCCGGCTCGGTGACGTTGAGCAGCAAGCGCGGCCCCTTGATCAGCGATCTCGGACTCGGCGCGCTGATCGGTGCGATGCTGCCGCGTGCGTTGGCGTCCGATCCAGCGCTGGGAATTTATGCCGCCCCGGAAGTGCTGCGTGGCGCGACGCCCGATGCGCAATCCGATCAATATTCGCTGGCCGCAATGGTCTACGAGATGGCCGCCGGACGCCCGCCGTTCGTGGGCGATATGCAGGCGATCATCAACCAGCATATCAGCGCGCCGCCGCCCGATCCCGCCGCGATCGATCCAGCATTGGCGGGTCTGACGGCGGTGATCGCGCGCGCTATGGCGAAGCAGCCAAATGACCGCTACCCGAATCTCTCCGCCTTGATTGGCGCGCTGCGTGAAGCACCGCACGTCGCCATCGTCGCACCGGAGGTTGCCGCCGCGCCCAGCAGCCCCGCCATGAGCGCCGATCGGACGATGCCCGAAATGTCGGTGGAAGAAATTCGACGGGCAGCAGGCATCCCCACCCCCGGATCGATCCCGACGCCCGCCGCACCATTTCCAGCAGCAGCCACGCCCGTCGTGCCCGAACCCGCGCAGGCGAACTTCGATCGGACAATGCCCGAAATGTCGATCGAGGATATTCGGCGCGCGGCTGGCGTACCGACCCCTGCAACTCCGCCGCCCGCGCCCAAGCCGCCCGAACCCGCGCAGGCGAACTTCGATCGCACGATGCCCGAAATGTCGATCGAGGATATCCGCCGCGCGGCTGGCGTATCTATTCCCGCCAGCACGCCAACGCCCAAACCGCCTGCTTTTGCGCCACCCCCACCCGCCGCCGCACAAAGTTCTGATCGCACGATGCCCGAAATTTCGGTCGAAGAACTGCGCCGTCAAGCGGGTGTTCCGACGCCTGCCAACATCCCGACGCCCAAACCGCCTGCTTTTGCGCCACCCCCACCCGCCGCCGAACAAAGTTCTGATCGGACGATGCCCGAAATTTCGGTCGAAGAACTGCGCCGTGCTGCCGGAGTGCCGCCGCCCGCCGCCGCCCGTCCGACGCCACCACCCACCCCAGCACCGCAGCCGCCGCCATTCAACCCGGATCGGACGATGCCGGATGTGTCGATCGAGGAACTGCGCCGCCAAGCGGGTGTGCCGACTCCCGCAAACATTCCGACGCCCAAGGCGACTCCGCCCCGACCCATGTCCGTGCCCTACAACTTCGACTCAAACGCGGGGGCGGCGCAGCGTCATCAGACCGATGAACGCTACCGCACGGGCCCAATCGAAAATGCAGGGGAAATGCAGTCCGTCCCGCCTGCGCCATACAATCCACGCGGTGCGCAGCAGCAATCGGTGCCCTACAATTTCAATTCCGCGCCCCCGACACCGGCTGGCAGCCAATCGACGATCCCGCACGATCTCGATGAGCAGTACGGGACAGGCCGAATGAACCGCCGCGATCTGCAAGGCCCAGAGCCGGGTAGCGGCATCACCGCCATGATCGCGCGTGTGCCCGCCAGTACGCCGCCAGCCACCCAGCCGAAACGCGGCATTAGTCCGATTTTGATCATCCTGGTGCTCGTGATTTTTATGATCATCGCCGCCGCGATCGGGTTAGGCGTGCTGCACTTCGTGTTGAAGCTGTTTTAGCAAATCGACCTCACCCCTGCGCCCCTTTCCGTAAACAGAGAGGGGTTTCGCGCTGCCAAGTGCGTATCATGAGGCTTGCAGTAAATGTCTCGAATGAACCACGAATACTTTGCTCGTAAGTTGGTGTCTGTATATGACTACTTTAGTATGCCGAACTTTGATCTCGAACATTACTCTAAAAAAGTCATGCAAGCATTCCTATTTATGGGATCGGATACTCCCGAAAATCGGGCTTGCTTTGAGCTGATTCATTACAGTAAGGCGACTCCAGATAGCAGTTATTACGTTCTTTATGGCTTTAAGCTCCGAGATAAACCCATCTTTGTTCAAGAAGCTCTGTCGATAGTAAAGACGCTTTCGATGCCCGAAACAATGCAGAACTGTTACCCTGAGTTAACTCAAGCCGAGTGGAGTGCCGCCATCTCGATGGCAATAGAAGTGATTCAGGCTTTCAGCCTGCGAGAAGTTCCAAATAGAGATTCTGGATGGAATGTAGGCAGCGAGTATTTTGCACGCAAACTTTGGTCTCTTTATGACAATTTTGACTACCCTGATTTTGATGTCGTGAAATTCAGTCATAGAATTATGAATGCCTTTATGGAATTCAATTGGAGCAATCGAGATAAGGAGCAGTGTTTTCAACTCATTGAGTACGGAAAGGCCCAAAATCCGTTTCCAGAACGCATGGACTATGGATTCAAAATCAAAGGCAAACCAATATTGGTGGATGATATATTGTGGGAGCTTGAATCTGTGCCTATTCCGAACGAAGTTGGAGCAAAGTTCCCCGATCTAACTTCCAACGAATGGGAAGCCCTTCTGCGTATGGCAACAATGATTGTGATTGCGTTTAGCCCTAGCGCTAACTCTTAAATAACACAGAAAGCGCAACGCGGCTTACGCCCCCCTCCGTTTGCGGAGAGGGGACTGCGGGGAGAGGTTCTTTTTTCAGGAAAGGTTAATTGGGATTGAGGGTATCACCCATGCCCGTGCCGATCGATCAATTCGGCGACCAACCCCGTCCAGCCCGTTTGATGGCTCGCGCCGACGCCCGCGCCCGTATCGCCGTTGAAATATTCGTAGAACAACACGTAATCGCGCCACGCCGGATCATGGTCGAACTTATCGACGCCGCCAAATACCGGACGCCGCCCGCTCGCATCGCGCTCGAAGATTCGCATCAGGCGCGTCGAGAGTTCATCGGCGACCTGATCGAGCGAGAGATACTGCCCCGATCCGGTCGGGCACTCGACGCGGAAATCGTCGCTGTAGTAGCGGTGAAATTTGCGCAGCGATTCGATCAGCAGAAAATTGATCGGGAACCAGATCGGCCCGCGCCAGTTGGAGTTACCGCCGAACAAGCTGCTGTGCGACTCGGCGGGTTCGTAGCGCACCACGTAATCCATCCCATTCACGCTGAGCACATAGGGATTTGCCTCGTGGAATTTGCTGATCGAACGGATGCCATAATCGCTCAGGAACTCGTTCGGATCGAGCGCGCGCTTGAGCAAGCGTTTCATGCGGTGGCCGCGCGTCAACGAGAACAGCCGCCGTTTGCCCGCGCCCTCCACGTCCCAATGCGAGACGAGCTTCGCCAGTTCGGGCTTGTGCGTTAAGAACCATTCGAGCCGCTCCTTGAAACCGGGCAGCTTGTCGAGCAAGGCGGGATCGATCGTTTCGACGGCGAACAACGGGATCAGCCCGACCAGTGAGCGCACCTTGAGCGGCACATCGCGGCCATCCGGGGTATGCAGCACATCGTAGAAGAACTCGTCTTCCTCGTTCCACAGGGCGATTCCGCCGCCGCCGATGTTGGTGGCCGCCGCCGCGATATACATGAAATGCTCGAAAAATTTGGTGGCGATGTCCTCATAAACCACGTTCGTGCACGCCAGTTCGAGCGCGATCTGCATCATGTTCAGGCAGAACATCGCCATCCAACTGGTGCCGTCACTCTGTTCGATATGGCCGCCCGTCGGCAATGGCGCGCTCCGATCGAACACGCCGATATTATCCAGCCCCAAAAAGCCGCCCTGGAAGATATTCTTGCCCTCGGAGTCTTTACGATTGACCCACCAAGTGAAGTTGATGAGCAGTTTGTGAAAAACGCGCTCCAAAAATGGCGCATCGGTGACACCATGAAGTTCGTTTTCCATCTGATAGATGCGCCACGCTGCCCACGCGAACACGGGCGGATTCACATCGCTGAACGACCACTCGTAGGCGGGAATCTGGCCGTTGGGGTGCTGAAACCACTCACGCAGCAACAGCAGCAACTGCGATTTGGCGAATTCGATATCAACGAGCGCCAGCGGAATGCAGTGGAAGGCCAAATCCCAGGCCGCGAACCAGGGATATTCCCAGGCGTCGGGCATCGAGATCACGTCCATGCTGCCGAGGTGCTGCCATTCGCGGTTGCGACCCGCTTGGCGTTCGGCGGGTGGCGGTGGCTGTCCCGGATCGCCGTTCAGCCACGCGCCGACATCATAGTGAAAATACTGCTTCGACCAAAGCATCCCCGCGAACGCCCCCCGCTGGATGCGCCTCTGATCGTCCGTGAGCGCCGCAGATTGCACCGATTCGTAAAATTTATCGGCATCTTCTCCGCGTTTCTCGAAAACGCTATCGAAATCGCCGAACGGCTCGAATCGCGGATCTTTGGCCGCCTCCGATTTGCGCAAGCGCAGCCGAAGCGTGGCGGTTTCGCCGGGTGCAATCGTGACCTGATAATGTGCGGCGGCTTTCGTGCCCGTCCCCGCCGGATTGATCGCGTCCGCGTGTCCGCCAATCACATATTCGTGGAAGGCATCTTTTACGTAGGGCGACGTACCTGCGACACCGTATAAACGCTCCGTATTCGTGGCGTTCTCGGTGAACAGCAGCGCATCGGGCGATTCACAGTACAGCGTATACGCGCCCAGATCGGTATGTTCTGCGCGGATGTTTTTTCCATCCGATTCGGCGTGGAGCGATGGCCTCGCCAATTCGCCGCTCCACGCCCAGGTATTGCGAAACCATAGCGTCGGCAGTAGATGCAGCGGTGCGGGTTGATCGCCGCGATTGACGGCGCGGATGCAGATCAAAATGTCGTCGGGAGCGGCTTTCGCGTATTCGATAAAAACATCAAAATAGCGATCGTCGTCGAAGATTCCGGTATCGATCAGCTCGAACTCTGGTTGATCCTTGTTGCGCCGTCGATTCTCCTCGATCAATGCGCCATACGGATACGCGCTTTGTGGGTACTTGTAGAGCATCCGCATGAAACTGTGGGAGGGCGTGCTATCGAGATAGTAATAATATTCCTTGACATCCTCACCGTGATTGCCTTCCGGCCCGCCCAGCCCGAACAGCCGCTCCTTGAGGATCGGGTCTGCGCCGTTCCACAAGGCCAGCGCAAAGCACAGCCGCCCGGTTTCATCCGAGATACCGCCGAGTCCGTCCTCGTTCCAACGATACTCTTTCGAGCGCGCCTGATCGTGCGGCAGGTAGTTCCAGGCATCGCCGCCCGCGCTGTAATCCTCGCGTACCGTCCCCCAGGCTCGCTCGCTCAGATACGGCCCCCAGTGCCGCCACGCTTTGCCGTCCGCTGACAGCCGCGCGCTTTCGATCGTCGGTTTTCTTTTCACGATGGTGCTCCCAGATTCTCCAAGCCGATCACGCGCTCGATCTCGTAGCTGACGGCCCGGTGCGAATGCCAAACCTCGATTAGCGTCAACAGCGTGCTGATGAACAGCATCGCCACGCCGATCAAAAAGATGATCAAGACCATCCCGCCGATCCAGTCGAGGCTGCTGAACACAGCCAGCGCGATCACGAACATGTCGGCCACGAAGATTAGCACGGCCAGGTATCCGATCAGCACCGAGTCGCGCAGCAGATTGTGGCGACGTAGCAGTTGCGGCAGTTGATAGCAGATCTGGTGCAGCCGTTCGACGGTCAGCGGCGACGGGGGCGTATCAGGGTGGATCGCAAAGCCGAGTTTGAGCCGTTCGCGCGCCAACAGCCGCATCCGATCGTTGACCGCGGCATAGCGCGTCAGCAGCCCGTTCAAAAAGATCGAGCAGCTTGTGATCAGCACGACCGGCGCGATGATCAGTTGGATGATGCTGTTGATATTCTGAAACAATAGAACCTCACTCACCCCCATCCCCCTCCCCATAGTAACAGCGAGGGGAAGCATGTCGGTCAGTTGCAGTTTTGCATCTACAATCGTCCCAATCCCCAATAAGATTCTTTGGAAAGGTCGTCGTCATTGAAATCTAGAATCAGCGCATATAACTCCACATCAAACCATCGCTTAAACATATCCAAATCAGTTTGTTGAGGCCAAAATTTTCGGTCAGGAACCCAGGCCTCAAGCTCCAGTTCGAAAAGTTCTCGGTAGTTTTCCTTGAGAAAATCATCTTGATGATTGTAAAAAGGTTCAGGCAATAGGATGATTTTGCTGGTTGCCCTCATCTCTTCCACGCCTTCGTAGCTAGTCATGGCGAAATTAGCCCAATCAAGGTAAGGCTCCTTTGGTTTAATGCTTAAAGCCGTCCGGTTAACTTTGTTCATATTATGCTCTGTTACGAAAGGTAAAATAACCTCACCCCTAGCCCCTCTTTGTAGTAACAGCGAGGGGGGGAAGCCACTCACGATCGCCGAGTGTTGCGAAGAGACCGCCCAAATCTCCCCTCCCCGTGAGGACGGAGAGGGGTCGGGGGTGAGGTGAATCTTACTCGTCCTTGCTCACGATCAAATGTACCTTGATCGCTTCTTTGACCTCGATCAGGGTTTTGAACATCTCCGCGTAATTATCGAGGCCGTGAATCGGGTGCGTCAACAGCTTGGGCAGCCAGCCCGGAAACGCCGATTGACTCAGCGCAAAATCCGACACGCCCTGCTCGAAATACGTGCGGTTGGCATTGACCGTCCCGAACATCACCTTGTTGCCGAGCACAAAATCGAGGTTCAACTTATCGCTGGCGACCTGTGTTTGCGTCGTGCCACCCGTAATCGAAGACAGGATCAAAATGCCGTTCTTGGCGAGCACATTGGCCGCTTCGAACATCTGCGGCGACGATCCGCTGGCCTCGAACATGAGATCAAACGGGCCATATTTGGCGGCGGCATCGGCCATCGACAACTGCTTGGTGCTGATATAGCGTGCGCCGATCTCGGTGAGCAGCGTCGAATTTTGGGTGGGCGGCTCGGATCGCGCGAAGACGTACACTTCGATGCCGCGCAGAATCAAGCCGAGCGAGGCCAGGATTCCGAGCGGCCCCGCACCGACGACGCCCGCCCGCTGCGGTTTCCAAACCTTGAGCCGACGTTGAATCTCATGTGCCTGGATGATACCCTTTTCGATGATGCTCATCGGCTCCAACAGCACCGCCACATCCTTGAGTTCGACCGGAATTTTGACCAGGAACTCCGGGTCTTCGACGTAAAACTCGGTCAAAAAGCCATGCCGCAGGTTGATTCCGCGTTCGTAGTAGGTGCTGTCGGAAGTCATGTCGTTCGTGCCGATCACGTCGTAAATCGAATGACCGGGGCGGCGCACGGTTGGTACCACATAATCGCCGACGGTCAGTTCGTTCACGTTCGCGCCGACGGCTACGACGCGCCCGAAACTTTCATGCCCCGTCACCAGAAAGTTGTAGCCGGGCGGTGGCGCGCCATATTGGCCGAGGTACAAATCTTTGTCGGTGCCGTCCTGTCCGACGGTCAGAATCTTGACGATTACACCGCGCCCATTCGGGATTTCATCCAGCGTCGGCATCGGCAGTTCGGTCATGAAGGCGGAATTCGCCTGATGTGGCGTGATGGCGATAGCTTTCATCGATTGTGCGTCCTTTCAGATTAAAGGCAACTTACCGAGTCAGTGTTTGGAACAGGCAGGCAGAATAAAATTGGTTTGAGCGCTTGAAAACAATTGAGGGCGGCAGCCATGTATGACGCTTGCGATACCGAATCGATCATACGCACGGTGAGGGCACTTTGGATGGAAATAAAGTGTAGAAACTTGTGGAAAAGCCGCAAAAATCGGCAAAAGAACTTCATGGCCTGAGCATCTTTTGTGTACGCCCTGGTTGGTCGGCAGATCGAAAAAATTAATCAAAAGTCCGTTCGATTTTGCAGGCGATCGGGTAAAATAGCGGCACGCAAAGATTTTCTCAGGAGATTTCTTGAAGATGGCTTATCACATTCGGAAGGCCGCCGTGATTGGGTCGGGCACGATGGGCAGCGGGATCGCTTCGCTGCTGGCCGCCGTCGGCATCCCAGTCGTGCTGCTCGATATTGCCGCCAAAGATACCAAACCCGGCGATCCGTTCGCCAAGCGAAATGCGATCGTGCTCGATAATTTGAACAAACTCAAAAAGAGTCGCCCCGCCCAATTATTTCAACCGGGTGACATCGATCGAATTACGCCGGGCAACCTCGCCGATAACCTCGATCTGCTGGCGGATGCGGATTGGATTGTCGAAGTCGTCGTCGAGCGGCTGGATATTAAGCAAGAGTTGATGGCGAAGATCGATGAGGCGCGCAAATCGGGCGCGATCGTCAGCACGAATACATCCGGGTTATCCGTCAACGCGATTGCAAAAGGTCGCAGCGATGATTTCCGCAGCCATTTTTTGGGCACGCACTTTTTCAATCCGCCGCGTTATCTGCACCTTTTGGAAGTGATCCCCGGCGCGGAGACCGATCCTGAATTGATCGCATTCATGGCGCACTTCGGCGAGAGCGTGCTTGGCAAGGGCGTGGTGATCTGCAAAGATACGCCCAATTTCATCGCCAATCGATTCATCAGCATCGCGGGCAACCAAGTCACCGCCTATGCCATCAATAACGGCTACACGGTCGAAGAAACGGACTTGCTCACCGGGCCGCTGATCGGACGTCCGAAATCAGGCACGTTCCGCCTGAGCGACATCGTAGGCAACGACATCTCGGTACACGTCGCGCAGAACTTGTACGATGCGATCCCGGACGATGACGCGCGCGCTTTGATCCGCGATGCCGGTGTGGCGCGCGTGTATAACATGTTGCTCGAAAAGAACTGGCTTGGCAACAAAAGCGGCCAGGGTTTTTATAAGCGCGTCGATGTGGCCGGTGAAAAGCAGTTTTGGCCGCTCGATCTGAACACGTTCGAGTATATTGCGCCGGAAAAGATACGCTTCGATTCGGTCGGCAAGCATCGCAAGCTCGAAGATACGGGCGCACGCATCAAAGCACTGATCGCCGAACCAGATCGCGCTGGACAATTTTTGTGGCATTTGCACGCTTTTTATCTGGCGTATGCCTCGCGGCGACTCGGCGAGATCGCGGACAGCATCACCGCGATCGATAATGCCAACAAATGGGGATTCGCCCACGAAATGGGGCCGTTTGAGATTTGGGACGCGATCGGAGTGCGCGAGTCGGTGCCGCGCATGGAAGCCGATGGCTATGCGGTCGCGCCCTGGGTTCACGAGATGCTCAATAAGGGCGTTGAGACTTTCTACAACCGATCGACTACAGGCCGCATCACGGGCGTCTATGATCCGAAGTTCGGCACTTACGGCGATTCGCCCGCTGACAAAAACGTGATCATCCTCAAGGATTTGAAGGCCAGCGGCAAAGAGATTATGCGCAACGAGGGCGCGAGCCTGATCGATCTGGGTGATGGTATCGTGCTGGTCGAGGCGCATACCAAAGGCAACACCTTCGATGCTGACGTAATTGGCATGATCGGCCAGGGACTTGATGCGCTCGAAGGCAGCTACGAGGGCATGGTCATCGGCAATCAGGGCGACAATTTCAGCCTCGGCGCGAATATCTTCTTCGCGCTGATGTCGGCGCAGAGCGGTCAATATGATCAGTTGGAGCAGGCGCTCAAAGCCGGACAGGATATGTGGATGCGCGTTCGCTATGCGCCCAAGCCCGTCGTGGTTGCGCCTTTCGCGCAGACGCTCGGCGGTGGTGCCGAACTGACGATGGCTGCCGCGCGCGTCGTTGCCCACGCCGAACTGTACATGGGGCTGGTCGAGATGGGTGTCGGCATCGTGCCAGGGTGGGGCGGCTGCAAAGAGATTTTACGCCGAGTCGTTTCGCCCGCCATGCAGATCACGAATGCTGATCCGCTGCCGCCGTTGCAAAAAGCGTTCGAGCAGATCGCGTTGGCGAAGGTCAGTGAGAGCGCCCTGATCGCGCGTGAAGCGGGTTTTCTGACGCCCGCCGACCGGATCGTGATGAACCGCGATCATCTGATCGCCGAAGCCAAGCGTGCTGCGCTCGAACTCGCCGCCGGTGGTTATACCGCGCCACCCCGCGCGAAGGTCTATGCGGCTGGCCGCGATGCAAAGGCCGCGCTGACGGTGGCGGTGTTCATGATGCGCGACGCCAATTTCATCTCGGACTATGATCAACATCTGGCGAACAAGTTGGCACACGTGCTGTGCGGTGGCAACCTGAGCGCGCCCACTTGGGTCGATGAGCAGTACATCCTCGATTTGGAGCGCGAAGTTTCGATGAGCCTGTTCGCTGAGCCGAAGACTCAGGAGCGTATCGCGCACACGCTGCAAACGGGTAAGCCGCTGCGGAACTAAAATGCCCAACCGCTGACGCTTTACGGTTCACGCACCGACCGTATTGTAAGGGTGGGCGAACAGCGGGCGGACGAGGCAGGCCTCGTCCCTAGCGCAGACGGCGATCGGCGTGATACGGGTGCAGGGGATCGACCAGATAATGGGTGCATTCGGTTCCCCCGCCGCCATCGGCTCGACGCGCGTGCGGCTCCCCCTCTCCGTGATTACGGAGAGGGTGCCGGGGGGTGAGGTGAATCCCCCGGTAGTCCGCCCGCCGTTCATCCACCCTCACAAAACGGTCGGTGCTGTATCGACTCTGATTTTCATTTCAACGTCGTTTTTGACCTTTTTCAAACCCTTTTTCTCCTTATGAACCGTTGGGTAGCGAGGAGAATTTATAAAATTTCACACACATTTTGGAATTAGTCCTTATAATAGATACACGCTTTGCATCGCATTCTGGCAGTTCAATGTTCCCTCGAAGCGCATAAGTGGTGTTGTCAATGCTACGCAAAGATTGCTAGGATCGCGGATAAAGAAAAGCATTTCACAGCCATCGAACTTGTTTAGCCGAGATTGAACTATGAATCTGCACATCGTCCACGTCGAAGATGATAAACCGCTACGCAGTGTGCTCAGCGTGGCACTACGAGCCGCCGAACCCCAGATTGATCTGCATCAGTTTACGGCGGCTGATGAAGCGGTAACGTATATCGAGACGTACCGCGAAACGATCGATTTATTCGTCATTGATATTCGCCTGCCCGGAAAACTGAACGGTCTCGAACTGGCGCAAAAGATTCGAGACCTAAATTGCCCCGGTCATCTCATTTTGACTTCCGCGTTCAACTCGCCTAGCCATGCGCTCCTGAAAGCCTTGCGCGCCGAATATTTTCCCAAACCCTGGCACTTGCTCGAAATCACTCAAAATTTGCTTAATTACCACGCCAACCCGCTCGCTCAGACGCCTTCAGAACCGCCTTCGCTGGAAGTGATCCACATTGAGACAGCGCGCGAGATCGCCGCCCCCACCATACAGTATATTCCGCCGCCCGTAAAGAACACGGCGCCGCCCAGCACGTCACTCGCAAAAACTGCGCCCTTACCGAAGCTGCCACCAATTTCGGATCAAACGCCGCCCAACATCGAAATCAAACCGTCCAGCGATCGGCTATCGCCTGATACCGAGCGCTAAGGGACGGGGCACTGATGATCTCGCACCTCGTCCATCTCGAAGACGATCCACATCTCTTAAAAATATTAAAGGTCGCACTGACGGCCATGCAGCCCGAATTGATCGTGACCCAGTTCACCACTGCATCCGCGCTGTTAAACTATATCGAGCAAACGAATCAACCGATCGATACGGTCATGCTGGATATTCGGGTACGCGGCGACATGGATGGGTTGGCCGCCGCCGAAAAACTCCGCGCGCTCGGCTATGAGCGAACCCTGATCATCAGTTCGGCTTACGAAGCGCCTCCCCGTGAACGATTGGCGCAACTCGATGCCGAATATATTGCGAAACCCTGGCGCATCGACAGTTTGTTGCAGCGACTTTTGGGACAGCGTGTGCCATCATGGTCGCCCCGAACGCAGACTCATTCAGCGCCGCCTGGCGTTGTTCCCGCCTCATTTCCCAGTCCCGCGCAACGGGACGTGACGGTCTCCCTTTTGCAGATCGAAGATAACCTTGAAAAGCTAACACGCCTGCTGCATCAGACCTTCCGCGTCAGTGGAACCGTCACCGTGATTATCGAGTCGGATGGTTCGACCATCCGGCAGCATATCGCTTCTCCATCCGGGCGGGTGGTGCCCGCTCAAATATTGTCGCTGGCGTTGCAAACGCACAAACGTGGCGCGCCGCTCTTCATCGAGGACGGACGCGGTGCTTTTGCCGGATTGCCCATCGAGTCAAGCGAATATGCCGTAATCTTATGCGCCTTCGACGATCAGCCGCGAAGCTGGTCGGCGGAAGATCAGCGCTTGCTTTCGACCTTTGGCGACATGCTGGCGAGCCTTTTGCAGGTTAACCAGGGCATCGTTGAGCTGGCGCATCGCAACAATGAATTGAATACCTATACCGATACCATCGCCCACGATCTCAAGACTCCGCTGGCCGCAATCATCAACTATGCGGATATTATTCGGCTCCTTTTTGACACGAGCTTGGTTCCCGACATCGATGTTTACCTGAGCAGCATCAGCGAATCGGCCAGCCGGATGGTCGATATGATCACCCACCTGTTATGGTTGGCGCGACTGGAAAAGCCGCTGGAAAGCGTGGGTTTGGTGGATATGCAACCACTCTTCGATTCGGTTTTCCGCCGCTTTGAACATCTCATCAACAAACGCGGCGTTCGCATGGCGGTCGAAACGGAATTATTGCCCGTGATGGGGCATGAGGCATGGATCGAAGAAGTCGTCGCCAATATGATCAGCAATGCCATTAAATATATTGGCGACGATAATCCCGCTCCGTGCATTTGGATTCGCAGCTATCAGGTAGGTAACGCGGTGCGCTATGAAATTCGGTATAATGGAATCGGCATAAATGCCGACGATCAAACGAAACTGTTCCAGAGTTTTACGCGACTCCACAAGATGGAGGCGGAGGGTATCGGCCTCGGTTTATCGATTGTACAGCGCATTATTTCGCGGCTGACGGGCACGGTGGGAATCGAAAGTGAGCCGGGTGCTGGCAGCATATTCTGGTTCATGCTGCCAGCCATCATACCGGATGCGCCGCCAACGCCCCTGTCAATGGGCACGCAAGAACGCCATCCGTAACAGATGTTATTCACCGCCAAGCATGTCGAGGCCAGGGGTGCATTCAAGGCTGGGGGCGGGATTTGGGAATGGACAGACCCCTCTACCTCGGCCCCTGCGCTTGCCTTGCAAATAGGCGAAAGAACCCCTCTATCCCCAGCCCTTTCCCCCACGCCGGCGGGGGGAAAGGGAGCAGACGCTTCTGCAAGCGTTCACAATCAGCAGGGCCGCGATACGGGTGAGGACACGCAGCCGGGGCAAAGGGCGCACCCGCTGGCTAAAGGACGTGGCTAGTGGTCTAACTTTCATGAACTGATGGGTAAATTGGCTGCCATGACCACAAGATCGAATGATTAAACCCATCAATTGACGGCGGTTAGACCACTAGCTCGGTCAGCGGTCGGGTGTGACTCCCCTTTCCCCCCGCTTGCGTGGGGGAAAGGGGTGGGGGGATAGAGGGGTTCTATAGTCTGCCCCCATCCTTGAATACACCCGAGGCGAGTCTCCGCTTGCATCACAATCGATTTGTGCTATAATTCACGACAGACTGACCAGTCGGTTTGATGCGTGAAAGTTGGTTACGCGATGACAGACCTGAAAGCACCCGCAACTCGTGACCCCGGTGCAACGCGCGGACGCATTTTGGATGCCGCGCTGGATATTTTCGCCCGCAAGGGCTATCACAGCACCAGCATGGACGAAATTGTTGCGTCTTCGCAAACCTCGAAGGGCGCGATCTATTTTCATTTTCCCAACAAGCAGCGTCTCTTTTTGGCGCTCGTCGATAAATTCGCCGATCTGCTCGAACGTCGTATCACCGAAGCGATCCGACACGAGGCGGCGGGCATGGGTCGGGTGCGGGCCGCGCTGACGGCGGGGTTAGATACGTTCGGGAGCTATCGGACGCTGGCTAAACTGATGCTGGTGCAGGCGGTCGGGCTGGGCAGCATCTTCGAGGAAAAACGGCTCGAAGTGCAAGATCGCTTTGCGCGGCTGATCAAACTGTACCTGGATCAAGCGATCGAGGCGGGCGACATCGCGCCGATCGATACTAACATCGTCGCGTATGCCTGGACGGGCGCGATCAACGAGGTGGTCATTCGCTGGGTCTACACGGGTGAACCAACCCCCGATCGCATTTTGGCGACGCTGCTGCCGATGCTGCTCAAGAGCGTGGGATTCGAACCATGATCCGATCCGCACAACAAACGTCGGTTTTCAGCACAGTCTTCAACCATACCGGGCGCTTGATCAGCTATACCCAGCGCTGTCCAGATATACCGCTGCTCACCTTTTTGCAAAGTGCCAATGGGAGTGAGCGGATGTATTGGGAGGGTGCGGGAAATGCAGTCAGTTTTGCCGGGTGCGGCGTCGCTCTTGAATTTACGGCGCAAGGTGCGGGCCGCTTCGAGGCGATCCGCGCTCAGATTGGGCAGTTGTACGCCGAGGCGCGCGTCAGCGGTCCCGCGATCGCCGCCCCGCGCGTTTTCGGTGGCTTTTCGTTCACGGCTGAGGATGCGCCCGCCGATTCACCCTGGTCAGCTTTCCCCAGCGCCTATTTTATGCTGCCGCGCTTTCAATTGACGAAGGCGGACGGACAAAGTTGGCTGACAATCAACCGCTATGTCACCACACCCACCGCCGAGTGGGGGCCGCTGCGCGATGAACACGCGGCTTTGATCGAATGGTTTCAGATCGCAGAAGCCGCGCAACCGTCACCCGTCCAAGTGCTCAGTCTCGATTATCCGGTGACGCCAGCGGCGTGGCGTGCGCAGATCGAGGCCGTGCGCGCAGCTATCGCGGCGGGTACGGTGGAAAAGGTCGTGATGTCACGCACCGCTGAGTTAAATCTAGCGGCTGATTGCGATGTGTTAGGTACGCTCGCCGCGCTCAAAAAACAGTACGCAAGTACGTATCGTTTCCTGATCGAGCCGCTGCCCGGCCATGCGTTCTTTGGCGCGACACCCGAACTCCTGGCGAACTTGCGCGACGAGCGCTTGCAAACGATCGGGTTGGCAGGATCGCGTCCGCGCGGCCAAACTCCCGAACAGGATGCAGGCTTGGCACAGGAGTTACTGGACAGTCCAAAAGAACGCCACGAACACGCGCTGGTGGTCGATTCGCTGCGAGCCGCTTTGGGGTCGCTCACCGCCGAATTGCAGATTCCGGCTGCGCCGACGATTTTGCGGCTGAGCAATATTCAGCACCTCTACACGCCCATCGAGGCAAAGCTGTTGGAACGCGCGAATATCCTCGATGTGGTTGAACGCCTTCATCCAACCCCGGCTCTAGGCGGTTTTCCACGAGAAGCAGCTTTGCAGATCATCGAATCGCAAGAGATCGTCGAACGCGGCTGGTACGGCGCGCCGATCGGCTGGCTGGATTATCGCGGCAACGGGACGTTCGTCGTGGCGATTCGTTCTGCCGTCAGTGATCACAAGCGGGTGCGGCTGTATGCGGGGGCGGGCATCGTTGGCGACAGTGATCCGGACAAAGAATGGGACGAAACCGCCGTCAAGTTCAAGCCGATGCTTTCGGCGTTGGGGGCAGCCAATGGACGCGCCTAACCGCAATATGTTGTGGGCGAAGGTGTTTGTGGATGAACTGGCGCGCGCCGGATTGAAAGCCGTGTGTATTGCACCCGGTTCACGCTCGACACCACTGGCAATTGCTTTTGCGGAGCAGGTGGGTATCCGCGTCTACTCGCATATTGACGAACGCAGCGCGGCGTTTTTTGCGCTGGGCCGGGCGCTGGCCGAAGATGCACCGGTCGCTGTGCTGTGTTCGAGCGGCACTGCTACCGCCAATTTTTACCCGGCGATCATCGAGGCGCACTATTCCAACGTACCGCTGCTCATTCTGACCGCCGATCGGCCACCCGAACTGCGGCACAGCGGCGCGAATCAGACGATCGATCAGGTCAAGTTATACGGCGATCACGTTCTGTGGGCGGTCGATGTCGCGCTCCCTGAAGCCGAGCCGCCCGCTCTCGCTTTCCGCAACTTGCGGACACTGGCCGCGCGCGCGCTGGCAAGGGCGAACGGGCTACCCAAAGGCGCTGTGCATTTGAACTTTCCGTTTCGGAAGCCGCTCGAACCGATCCGGGTTGAGCGCGATTTGCACACGGTCGCCGATGCGCGTCCGGCGGGTGTGCCGCTGACACAGCTTTGGCGCGGCACGTTGACACCCGATCCAGCACAAATCGCAGTGTTAGCTGAGCAGATGGTACAAGCGCGGCGCGGCGTGATCGTGTGCGGGCCGCGCTGCCCTGGCGGTGATTTTCCGGCGGCGGTCAGGCGCTTGGCCGATGTATCAGGGTGCCTGCTGATCGCCGATCCGCTGTCGGGCGTGCGTTACGGCTCGCTAGGGGAAAGTGTTCTAAGCGGCTACGATAGCTACATTGCGATGGCGCGCGAGGCGGTAGGCACCCCCGATTTGATCGTGTCGTTTGGGCGGGCGGCGACCTCGCAAGCGCTCGACGACTATTTGAACGCGGCAGAGTCGGCGGATCGGTGGTTGATCAGCGCAGATGGCATGTGGGCTGATCCGAATCATCGCGTGAATGTCGCGTGGTGGGCTGATCCGGTAAGTGTGTGCGAAGGCGTGGCGGAAAGCCTCAGCGCGCGGCCCCAGATTCACCTCACCCCCCAGCCTCCTCTCCGTACTCACGGCGAGGCGGAGGGGGAGGCGCGCGATGGGGCGTGGCGGGCGTGGTTGATAGCGGCTGATCGGACAACGCGCACGCTGATCGCGGCGGATGCGGACAGTTATTTCGATGGCTTGGTGCTGCGCGACGTGATCGATGGCATCCCCGATCGAGCCAATCTGTTCATCGCCAACAGTTTGCCCGTGCGCAACCTCGATCAGTTTGGACTCGCCAGCGCCAAACCTTTGACCGTGTTTTGTAACCGGGGTGCAAGTGGCATCGATGGGACAGTTTCGACGGCGCTGGGTGTGGCCTCCACCAATCCTGATCAACCGACGGTGCTTGTGACGGGCGATCTCGCTTTCTATCACGATCTGAATGGCCTGCTGGCGGTCAAACGCTGCGGCGTCCGCGCGATCATCGTGGTGATCAACAATGACGGCGGCGGTATCTTTCAACGCCTGCCGATCGCGGGTTTCGATCCGCCCTTCACGGAATTGTTTGCGACGCCGCATGGCCTCCATTTTGAACCTGCCGCTAACCTTTACGGGCTGCGCTATCAAGCGGTTACGGAAAGCACATCGTTTCGCGCCGCTTTCGCCGAAGCACTGGCCGCCGACTCCGCCACGATCATCGAAGTCTCGACCGATAGGGCGCATGATCTGGGACGCCGCACCGAATTCATGGCACACATTCGATCGGCACTGTCAACTTCTATTTCTGCTTAATCGTCCATATCGACAAGGAATCATTGAAATGACCAACTGGGTCGAAGTCAAAGCCTATCAAGACATCACCTATCGCAAAGCCGATGGCATGGCGCGTATTGCGTTCAATCGCCCCGAAGTGCGCAATGCCTTTCGCCCGGAAACGATCGACGAAATGATCGAGGCGTTTAATGATGCTTGGAACGACAGCACCATCGGCGTGATTTTGTTGACGGGTGAAGGCCCGTCGCAAGATGGCAAGTACGCTTTTTGCAGCGGCGGCGATCAACGGGTGCGCGGCATTGGCGGCTATGTCGGTGGCGATGGGGTACCGCGCCTGAATGTCTTGCAGTTACAACGAGTCATCCGCACCATCCCCAAAGTCGTGATCGCGCTGGTGCCGGGCTATGCGATCGGCGGCGGCCAAGTTTTGCATGTCGTGTGCGATCTGACAATCGCGGCGGATAACGCCATTTTCGGCCAAACTGGCCCGCGCGTGGGCAGCTTCGACGGCGGCTTCGGCAGCAGCTATTTATCGCGCATCGTCGGCCAGAAAAAAGCCCGCGAAATCTGGTATCTCTGCCGCCAGTATAATGCGCAGCAGGCGCTCGATATGGGCTTGGTGAACACCGTCGTCCCGCTCGATCGGCTGGAAGCGGAGGGCGTCGAATGGGCGCAGGAAGTGTTGCAGCACAGCCCGCTGGCGATCCGGCTGCTGAAGGCGTCAATGAATGCCGATGTCGACGGTCAGACAGGTTTGCAGCAATTGGCGGGCGACGCGACCTTGCTCTTTTACATGACCGAGGAAGGTCAAGAGGGGCATCACGCCTATCTCGATAAGCGCGCGCCAGACTTCGGCAAATTCCCCTGGCGACCGTAGGGATTTACCTCACCCCCTCTCCGTAGTAACAGAGAGGGGGAATCGGTTGGCGCTCGGCTATTGCTAGCAGTGCAAGTGCAATAGAATCTGTACGGGTGGGATTAACAGCTACTGATCCCATTGATCAGCTTGTTATTTGCGCAGATCAATTAACATTCGCGGAACCGTGGCGCGGTTTCTGAACGGGCAAAATTCAGGTAAGACCGTTGGGGAAGTCTACTACAGAACATGTGTTCTGTAAAGGGTGAATTTTTGTGACCATTGGCGGACGTTGTTAGCGAACTGTGATCTTGACGGGATAGATTGAGGCAACGCCAGCACTGCGTTAACCTGTCATATCAAAGGGAAACGAGGGGCAGATGTTTAGACTATTCCGTATTCTGTTAGGAATTACGCAAGATATTCATCACGGCACCATTACCCAGGGCCGTGCGCAGATGAGTTTCGACACAGGGCGCGCCATCGTAATGAGCGCTCACACGCTTGCAGGCGAGTTGCAAACGCACGTTATACTGCCAGTGGCGACTCTCAAAGGATACACGATCAAGGAAACAGGGATTGAACTTCCGCTCCCGGTCCGTTTTGTTGCTTGGCCTTCCGTTCTTGGCGTCGGTCTGCAACTTGCTCCGCTATACGATTATCAACCGGATATCGATCGGATGGGACACATGGGACGCAGCGCAAAAACCGTGCGTGTTTTGGAAGACTATTTGTTGACGCTGATGCTAGTGCGAAAGGGCGAACCAACCATTGACATTCCTGTTCCAGCCGCCGATAGTGAGTCCGCCGCAAATTTCATCGCACTCACAATGGCTTATGCACAACGGTTAAAGATCAAATATTCAGAGCTAGGATTGGATAAGCCAATTGCACAGATTGTCAAACGCCGTTAATCGCAACTAGCAAAGGAATGTTTCAAAAAAGTGTCTTCATAGTGACATTGCCCTATCTCCCACGCAAACGGTGGGAAAGGGGAGTCCAGCCACGACGTTGTTGGCGGTTTGTGGCGCATGATTTGTTTATCAATGAGGTGTCGATCATGAAGTTATCGTGGAAGAGTAGCTGATGCAAGATTGGTTGGCGGCGACGGCGGCGGTTCGCCCCGACGCTGTGGCACTCGCGTTCGAGGGGCGAACCTGGACGTATCGGACGCTCAATGAGGACGCGGCGCGGCTGTGTGGACGGTTGCTCGCCCATAATGTGGGACGCGGCGCGCTTATCGGCGTTTTGATGGCGAATTGCGCCGAATACGTGCAGCTAATTCATGCCCTCGCACGGATCGGTGCGGTGCTCGTGCCATTAAATGCACGTCTGACGGCGGGGGAATTGGCCTATCAAATCGCGTTGGTCAACTGCGGGGCGGTCATTTATGCGCCGGAAATGGCTGAGAAAGTGGCGGCGATAGCGACTAAGGCGATTCCGTTGAAGGAGTTGGCGGTAGGCGACGATCCGATTCCGCGTGAATGGTTGACAGGTACGATCGATCTGGATGCCGTGCAGTGTATCGCCTTCACCAGCGGCACATCCGGCAAGCCCAAAGCCGCGCAACTGACTTTCGGCAACTTCTTTCACGGCGCGAATGCGTCGGCGTGGCGACTGGGAACGCTGCCCGATGATCGCTGGTTAGCACCGATGCCGTTGTATCATGTCGGCGGGCTGGCGATCGTGTGGCGCTGCTGCCTCTACGGGACAGCGCTCATCCTTGAATCGGGCTTTGATCTGGATCGGATGGGCGCGATTTTCGATTCGCAATCGATCACACTGGTATCGCTCGTGCCCACGATGCTCCATCGCTTGCTCGAAGCAGATGTGGCGTTTCCGTCGTCATTGCGTCTAGTGCTGTTAGGTGGGGCCGCAGCTACTCCCGACCTGATCGCACGGTGCGCCGCCCGGCACATCCCGATCGCCACCACGTATGGTTTGACCGAGACGGCCTCGCAGTTCGCTACGCAGCTCCCGGCGGATACCTTGCGCAAACCGGGCAGCGTCGGCAAACCGCTTACTTTCAACACCGTGACGATCGTTGATGCGGATGGGCGCGCCATGCCCCCGAATGAGTGGGGCGAGGTGGTGGTGCGCGGCCCAACCGTGATGCGCGGTTATTTCGGTTTGCCGGACGATCGCGCTTTGCGAGACGGTGCGTTCCGCACGGGTGATATTGGATATTTGGATACGGACGGCGACCTGTGGATCGTCCAGCGGCGCAGCGATTTGATCGTGAGCGGCGGCGAGAATGTCTATCCGGCGGAAGTCGAAGCAATCCTTGCGGAGCATCCAACCGTGGCCGAAGTGTGCGTGGTGGGGGTGCCAGACGTGGAATGGGGACAAATCGTGGCGGCGGCCATTGTACTTCGCCCAGATGCTGTGCTCTCTCTCACCGACCTTCATACGTTTTGTGAGAGGCGTTTAGCGGGCTATAAACGTCCGCGTCACGTTGATTTTTTAACCGGACTGACGCAAACCGCATCCGGCAAAGTTGATCGGCGGCGTGTGGCCGAACTAATCGAAAAATCACTCGGCTTTGATACAAGCGCCGAATCGTGATTAGTTGAATGTAAAGATTCTAATGGTCAAACCAATCAAAGGCCACGTATGTCTAGGTTTGCCTTCCGACTCCCCCTCTCCGTGATGACGGAGAGGGGGCCGGGGGGTGAGGTGAATGCGCGAAGTTTGATTGGTTTGACCACAGGAAACATCCTAAACCTACATAGGCCGGCTGATCGCCACATCGACCAGCACCTCGAGCATGGCTGGATTGTGGCGAAATTGCGACCAGACCGCGCGTCGCTCGGCAATATCCTGAATCAGCAAGGCCAGCACATGATTGACGGGCGCCGTCAGGTTAAGATCATTTGCGGCGATGGCGATTGCACCGTTCAGATACGCCACTTCGCTGCGAGGGCTGCCGCGCTGCAATTCGTCAAGCAAGCTGGGCGGCGTAAAGGGGCGCACCAACGCATCGGCCAGGATGGCAAAGGGCACTGCTCCCAACTGCGCCGCCAGCCTATTGACGGGCGCACCCGGCAGATCGATCAGACGCACCCGCGACAACTCGATAATGCGCAGCGCTTCGACCATGCTGAGATACTCGATACGGAACAGCGCCGGGCTGTGATAAACATCCTCGATCGACAAATCGACCAGGGCGGGCACGGCATTCGCTTGCATCTGCCACAGGAGCGCGCTCCACGCCAAATCCCGGCCATTGCCGAGCACAACCGTCAGATTAGCCGCGCTCAGCAATGCCGCCATGTCTCGACTCAGCCGATGATTATCAGCCAAGCCAACGCCCCCACCCGCCATCAACACGACCGACTCGCGGAGTGGCTGATTTGCTATCGAGGGATGCGTCAGTACAGCCGTCAATGCACCCCGGATCACCGACTCAGCGCCAAACATCGAGACGATCCGCTCGGCGTTGCCAATGCCGCGTTGCAACGAAATGATCGGTGGTGGCGCTTTGAAGATGGCATAACGGCGCATTTCTTGGAGCGCCGCCGCCGTGTCATGGCTGGGCATCACGAAGAAAATGGCGTCATATTCGGCGGAAAATGCTTCCTGTGCGGAATCGGTGACGGCGACGTTTGTCAAGTGTCGGCGCGGATGCGGGCCATAAATGGTGATCCCGGCGCGGCGCACCGCCTCGACAGTGGGCGTATCCGCTAGCCAAAGCACCTGCTGATCTAGGAATCCGAAGTGTGCCGCCAGATACGCGCCCAGCGGCGTCGCCCCATAAATCAGCAGACGCATCACGTTATCGATCGATCAGTGGCGGCGCTTGGCCGCAGCCGCCGCTTCAATCTCGGACTTGGGTTGGAAATACGAATATTGGACGAAACCCGCCAACGCACCACCCGCGAAAATTGCGATCAGGTAGCCGGGCACATAAGACAAGTTGCCCGCGACGAGTGCTGGTCCAAGTGTCCGCGCCGGGTTCAGCGAGGCACCTGTCAACGGGCCGCCGAACAAGATGCACGCCGCCAACGTCAAACCGATCCCCAGTCCCGCGACGTTTCCTGCTTTGCCAAACGACGCGGCTTGCGTCACCACGCTCGCCAGGATGAAGGTGAAAATCGCCTCGAACAGATAGGCTTGCAAGGGATAAGCAGTCGTCAACGAGCCTGTCGTCTCGCCCAATCCGGTCAAACCGACGGGTATCAGCAGCTTGAGCGTCAACGCGGCGATGATGCCGCCCGCAAACTGTGCCACCCAATAAGCGCCGGCGCGGTTGATGTCGATTTTTCCGCCGATCAGAAACGACAGTGTAATGGCTGGGTTGACATGCGCACCAGAGTGATGCCCATAGGTATAGATGATCGCCACCAGCGCTAGGCCGTGCGCCAGCGCCACCACGTACACAGGCTGCGCCAACGCCGCCGCACCCGCTCCCAATAAGACGAGCATGAACGTGCCGATTAGTTCGGCCATCGAATCACGCACCAAAGTTTTGCTGCTCACTTAAAACTCCTAATTGTGAAAGTGAAATTTGAGAATGCCCGCTGATTTTATCACGGAGTGGCCGTCAGAGCGATGGCATCGATCCTCGAGGGTGCATTCAGGGTTGGGGGCAGGCAGATCATAGAACCCCTCTATCCCCCCACCGCTTATCCCCCACGCAGGGGGGGGGAAAGGGGAGTCACAGCCGACCGCTGACCGAGATTGCCAGGCGGCCCTCAGCCGCTGGGTGCGCCCCAGCGATCGCCGGCGCTTCGGCTCCCTTTCCCACCGCCTGCGTGGGGGAAAGGGCTGGGGATAGAGGGGTTTGTCCATTCCCGAATCTCGCCCCCAACCTTGAATGCACCCCACCAGGGCTTTTGCAAAGTCCAAGGATGGGCGTAGATTGGCTATTTACCCCACCCCCTAGCCCCCTCTCCACGTCAGTGGGGAGGGGGGATCAGGCCATGCTGGACTCCCCTCTCCACAGCGTGGGGAGGGGCGGGGGGTGGGGCGAACGACTTTGCAAATGCCCCGCGCGCTGACGCACCATCCCTACCCAAATCCGCAAAATGTGTCATGATTGGGGCACATGACGGCAGCGCGGGACATCCCCGATCGCCGGGAGGTTGTTTTTGATGTTACGCCGATTTTACCGCCAGTTTCCCGACTATGCGCAACCCGATCACCCTGCGATGCGCTATACCGTCCTGCGCGAACGGCACGTCGCCCGCCGCTCGACTCGGATTTTGCGCTGGATCGGCGCGTTTGCGCTGCTGGTGATATTGATCGTCTTCGGCTATATAATCGCCGCCATTTTCACCACGCCGCCGCTGGGCGAATCGCTGATCAATCCGCTTGAACAGGTATATATGGTGCTCTATTGGCCGCTGATCATTTTGCAGATCGCGCTGCTGCCAATCACGATCGCCGTAACGACGGGCATCATCGGCAGCGAGATTCGGCGCGGGACGTGGGATACGCTCAAAATCACGACCAGCGGCGCGGGTCTGACGGTGCGCGTGCGGTGGTTCGCGGTCTTCCATCGGCTGCGCTATTTGCTGCTGTTGATCGTGGCGGCGCGCGTCTTTTTTGTATTCGTGGCGCTCGTCGATTATGCCAGCTTCCAGGGACGTTACCTCGATCTGCTGTTCACCGGCACCACCCCGCTCGGCGATCCTGCGCTCAATCCGACGGTGGCGCTCGTGCTCGAAGTACTGATCGCCGCCGCCAGCATGACCGCCAGCTTGGTGATGCCCTTCACGACGGTCGCGCTGCACGCCAGCATCGGGATCGCGCTGGGTGCGCTGCTCCGCAACCGAATCTTTGGACTGCTCGGACCGCTGTTTGTGATCTTAATCCGCGTGCTGCTCACACTGGTCGCGCTCGTCGTCGGGACATTGGCGCTGTCGTTTGCATCGCCGCTGTCGGCGTTCAATATTCCGTTTCTCAGCGATAGCATCCTCAACGGCGGCTTGTTTAGCTGGTTGGCGACGTTTTTCGGAATCGCCGAGGGCGACATGGGGCTGACGCTGTTGCACACGCCACATTTGCAGCGCGTCTGGGCGGATATTGAATATGGCGCGCTGATAGGAGTGGCGCTGTTGGTGTATACGCTGCTGCAAGCGCTGATCGCGCAGGCGCTGATTCGGCTGGCGGTGTGGCGTGCGTCGGCTGCGGAACGGGCTTGATGGGGATTTACCTCACCCCCTATCCCCTCTCCGTCCTCACGATGAGGGGGAAATCGGATCGACACCGTTGGCTGTGGTTATGGAGCGGGAACTGAGGTTCCGGTGATCCGCCCAATTGTGGTTGCCACAGGCAGTTTGTTTTTTGTGCTGATCGGGATCATGCTTATCGTGGTGGGATTTCCGCGACTCGGCGGGCCATCGGCGATCGGTGAACGCTTAAACGCCTGCGAAGCGCCCTGCACCTGGGAACACTTCGATACGCGCGATCTGCAAGTGGGTGATATATTGGTCGCGTTCGGAAGGCCGTATGGGATCAGTATTGTCGAAAATTTGGCCGCGCAAACACCCTATTTCCGCGAACTGCTGTTTTTTCCGGCGCACCGTTTGACTGTCGCCGTCGAAAATACCGAGGACTTCGGTCGTATCGGCCCGCACACCACGCATGGTCTGACGCTGATCACCTCGCCCAGCCCTGCGATGTGGCTGCCGTGGCGCGGATTCACGAAACTGTGCCGCTACTATCCGGGGGTGTATCCGTTTTGCGTTTCCTCAGCACAGCCACGCTGATCATCGTCGTCGTCCTGGCGATCCTGCTGCCGGTCGCGGGGACGATCGGCAGTGCGCTCGACCCGGAGCCGCTGTATCTGGAGACGGGTGCCTGTACACAACCGTGCTGGCATACGATCGCGCCCGGATCGACTGCAATAGCCGATGTCGCACGAATCCTCAAAGCCGATCGCCATGTTTTCGATGTGACGAGCGCCGATCCGCCGCCATTATCGGGCTGTGCGGTCGAATGGAAAATGAGCACCATTCCGTATTTCACGGGTTGCGCGATCGGTCGCACAGGTGAAGCGGTGATTGCGCTCGAACTGCGCATGACCAACGGCGAGGTCACGCTCGGTCAGTTGTTCGCGGTCTTCGGGAATCCGGTGGCGGCGCAGTTGTGTCGGCGACTCGATTTTGGGCCTTATTTCCGGCTGGCAGTGTTCGCGGTCGTGTACTTTTCCGGCGATGTGCGCGCCATCGCTTATATGCTGCGCAGCGAGGCGTGGGTGATCGCGCCGGAGATGTTCGTCAAGCTGATCCGCTACGATCGACCCGCCGCCGAACCGCCGATTCCGTTCGATGCGCCGCGTTGGCAAGGCTTCGGCGGCGATCGGCATTATGGGCGGGTGTGTGGATAAAGAACCTCACCCTCCAGCCCCCTCTCCGTAATCACGGCGAGGGGGCGCGGACGGCACAAATCATGATTCTCAGCCGTTCAACGCTCCGTTTGGAGAATATCTATCACGATTTTGCTATATTCTTGAAAATCATCGCGCCGCAATTGATCAACGGGGAGCCAATGTACCTGACTCGCCTCGGCATCATCAATCTGATCGTCTTTGGCAAGGTCGAGCGTGAGTGGGCGGCAAATGTAATAAAACAAAAAGGAGTGCATTCCTTGATCGAGCGGATCGTAGTAGAAAAACGATTCGGCAAAACGCGCAAAACGCTCGACTGCGATCTCGATCCCGGTTTCCTCTCGGATTTCCCGCTTGAGCGCATCCTCGATCCGTTCGCCAAGCTCGATAGCGCCACCGGGCAGCCCCAATTTTCCCGAACTGCGCACGGTGATCAGCAAAACGCGGTTCTCATGCAAGACGATCCCGTATACCGAAGGCCGAAACGACAATTTGTCGCGGGGCACGAGTTTGCGTTCGTTGTATAGCGTGAAACATTCAACCTGATCCAAGCGTCCTCCAATGTGGCGATATTTACGGTTAATTAGATACCTAGGTTTTGTACAAACGAGCCAAAGGGAGGGCTAATTGGATGAGGCGCGGTGGGCGAGAAAGTGCGTCTCGTAAAGCAGTGGCCCACCGCGAAGCCCCAATAATCCAGACATGCCACCAGCCATCCCAAGTAATATGGGCACGGACACGCGGCGCTTGGTAGAGCAATTGGCGGGTGGTGGCTTGTGCAAAATCAGAGTCGGCTAAGCAGGCTTGTTTAGCCCAAACCAGGACATTGTGGGTCAAAAACACAAAGCGCAAAAAGGCAAAGATGGCATTGAATTGGCGCGAGCGCATGGACTGGATGTTAAAGACATGACGGGCTTGGGCAAAAAAGGCTTCAATGGTGGTGCGTTCGTTATAAAAAGTAAAGGCAGCCGTGAGCGACCAATCCGCGCGCGGCAAATTGGTGTAGATGAGCGAATAATCAGGCTGACCATCGGCCTGCCAGAACTCATACAACAAACGTCGAACGCTGCCGTCTGGAGGCAGTTCGACCCCATGCACGGCTTCAGCCACCGGCAACCAGTGTCCTAGCGGCACCGTCTGAGCCAAACGCTTGGCTGTCACTGAATGCCCACCCTTGAGAATAAAGTAACCGGGCAGTTCCGCCAATTCGGCGCGATGCTCAGCACTATCGTACCCGCCATCCAGACGACGGATCAGGCACACCCCTGGATTGTCTTTCGTCAAGGTCAAGTCGAGATCGCGCAGCAGATCGCTCAGGCGGCTCGCACAATGGCGATTGCCCGGATCGACGTAGATTTGCACGGCTTCCTCGTAAGCACCGATATAGGCCACCGATAATTGGTAGCCAATTTCCCCGCGCTTGTGCGGAAAATAGCCTTTGCGTGCCCATTCGTAAGTTTTACCATTGACCACCAGCCCGCACTGGTCAATATCTACCACAATGCGCCCCACGGCTTGGCGAGCCTGCGACTGTTGGATAAATAGGCGTTGATGAACTTGACCCAGTTGCGCCACATTGTCCGCACTAAACCGCGTCAGATAACGATTGATTTGCGACTGGTCGGGAAACCGAAACATCCCCAGATAGTTAGCCGCAAGTTCCTCTTCACCCAGCACACTATTGATAGCTTTGGTGTGTTCGCAGCCCATCACCAAGCTCGCTATCACCGTTTGCGCCTTATTCAACACGCTGTATACGACCGCTTTCATTTTGACCTGCACCAAGCTTCCCAACCACGTAAACAGTCCTATCTCCTGCGCATATTCCAAGAACATCATCAAAAACGCCGAAACCGTCTTGTCTTGCTCGATATGGCTTTCATACGTTATTGTTTTCATCCAATGACCTCATGGGGTAGCTTGTTTTGTGGTGATTCAAACCTACCTCATGAGCGTCATTTTTTCACGTTTGTACGAAATCTAGGTAGATAATACCGTTGTTGTCGTTCTTATCAAGGTGGTGTGGTGGGAGAGGGGTGAAAAGGAAGGTGTTGCCGTTCCGAGTTGAATATCCTCAACCGACAAGCCCCCGCCCTCTATGAAGCCACCGATGATAGATTCGAGATAACCATAAAACGAATTGTAGCTTACGGTAACAAATGGGGAAAAGAGTACACCCGACGCCTTAGCGAACAATCCGTCAACCGTCAAATCCCAGTATTTGATCGGAGCGATCGTGTCAAACGGTTTGCCATCTATAAAAACTGCAACCACCTGACCATTTCGTACCTCCAAAACAGTATTTACGTTGGGCATCAGGTAGGGATTCAAATTTGCGTAACCACCCTGCGCAAGCGTTATGTTGTAGTCACTTGAACCGTGTGAAGACCACAGCGCCTCCGCTGCAAGATATGGGACTACCCTTGCGGCACCGCAACAGAAACACGGAGAAAGACAGAGCATTATCAGACCGGAGAGCAAAATTGGGGAGATAGACGGGCGTTTTCGGGGCGTACCTTGATGTTCTTCTGTAAGTGTAGTATTCGGGGTGCTTTCAACAGGTAACTTATTGCTGGAAGACGTCAAGTTAGCCTCCACGAGAATGAGTCCATCGAAATTGGCCGAATTCTAACACTATTGGCGAAATTGAGGATTTTGAGTCATGAAGCGACTGATCTTGTGGGTTGTCGTTCTGGTGGCGGGGCTGGCCGCGTCGATTGTGGTGGCACATGCCGCAAGCCCGCCCACGGTATGCCTGAACATTGAAAGCTACCGAACTGACATTCTGGATATTCAAAGCGGTCGGGTCGTGACCATAAAACAGCCGCGCTCGTTCTATCAACAGCCGCTGTACGGTACTTAACAAATGTCAATTATATGCTGGAAGACGATCAGGGCTGTTGCAAAATCGTTTACCCCACCCCCAACCCCTCCCCATTTCATGGAGAGGGGCGTCCGGAGACGGTTGATTCCCCCTCTCCACGCCAGTGGGGAGGGGGCTAGGGGGTGGGGTGAATGGTGATCTCAACACTTCTCCCTGACTTTGCAAATGCCCTGGGAAGACGATAGGTAGGTGTTGAAAAAGTGTCAAAAAGTATGCTATTCTAGGTGTTATGAATAGGAAGCAGAGGTCAGGATGGACGTGGTGAGGGCGGGTGGAGGTATCAATACCTAACAATGCTCTATGACGGCATCACCGTTAAAGCGTTGTGTCCTTTGAGCATCGCGTCTCACGATGGCCGTCCGGTAATGGCTCTGGCCGACGTGAATGGTCCCTTGACCGGATACAACCTGGATCAAGGTCTGTACGCGGTCACTCGTGACCCTATTGGTTGCATACCTGAAAGGTAGCAGTTGCCAGCCTTATGACCGAAACACTGCCCCGCCGTTTGTCGATGTTGACGATCTTGTTGATCGCCGTCGGTGCGCTGTTGTTGGCGCGCGTCGGATCGTTCCAATTCCAACTCGACACGGCAGCCTATCTGCAAAACGTCGCCAGCAACGCCTATCATACCGCCCGCGAACAGATTCCCGATCGTGGGCGCATCTACGATCGCAATGGCGAACTGTTGGCGGGCAACGAGATGTTCTACGGGATCGGCGTCAGCCCGAATTTGATCAGCAAGAAAGCGGAGGTGGCGAAAAAACTGGCGAGTATCTTGGGCATCGAAGAGACGCTCGTGCTGCACGCCCTGGGCAGCGACGCCCAGTATGTGCCGCTCACCGATGCGCCCGTTTCCACCGACGTTGCCCAAAAAATCGCCCAGTTGGACATCACAGGCGTCGTGCTCGATCCGATTCCGCGCCGCACCTATCCACAGGGATCGTTGGCCGGGCCGGTGATCGGCTTCGTCGGCGGCGATGGACGTGGTTACGTCGGCGTTGAAGGCCAGTTGAACGACTACTTGGCGGGTCAGAGTCGCTATTCCGACATCAGCCCGATCCCGTTCGAGATCAACCCGAACAACCGCCCTGCGCCCGGCGATGATATTTACCTGACCATCGATCGCAGCCTGCAATATCTGGCCGAAACCGCGCTGCAAACGGCCATCGAAAAAAACGGCGCGCTCGGTGGCAGCCTGATCATCATGGATCCACGCAATGGCGAAATCCTGGCGATGGCCTCGTATCCCAGCTTCGACCCGAACGCCTATTTCAAAGCCGATGCTGAAACCGTCAAAAATCGCGCCGTCAGCGACCTCTATGAGCCGGGATCGGTTTTCAAGATCGTGACAATGGCGTCGGCACTCGACTCCGGGTTGATCACGCGCAACTGGACGTATGACGACAAGGGTCGCCTCAATGTCGGTGGCCGCAATATCTACGACTGGGATCACGCCGCGCACGGCTCAACCAGCTTCGACACCGTGCTGATCAAGTCGTATAACATCGGCACTTCCAGTGTGGCGATCCAGATGACCGCGCCCATTTTCTACAAATATCTGGTCGATCGCTGGGGCGTCAATGCGCGCACGGGCGTCGATATGGAGGGCGAAGCAACGGGCGTAGTCTATCGCCCCGGCGACTCGGTGTGGAGTGACAGCTTTCTGGCGACCAACAGCTTCGGTCAAGGCTTGGAAGTGACGCCGCTGCAAATGCTCAGTTATGTCAACGTGATCGCCGACAACGGTCAGATGATGCAGCCGCATATCGTGCTCAAGCGCGTTCACGGCGACACGCTCTACCCCTCGCCTGCCTATGCGATGCGCTCGCCCGTCTCGCCCGATGTGGCGCATCAAATACGCGACATCATGATCAAGACGGTTAGTTTGCCTGAAGGCGAAGGCCACCCGGCGATGGTGCGCGGCTACAACATCGCAGGCAAAACGGGTACGGCGCAGCTTTATAATCCGCAGATTCAGGATTACGATCCGCTGCTTCAGGAGGCTACTTTCGTCGGCTTTTTGCCCGCCGATGAGCCGCGCGTCAGCATCCTGATCAAGCTCGACAGCGTGAGCAGCTACGCCAGTCAGAGTGCCGCACCCGCCTTCGCCGATCTGGTCAAACGGCTAGTCGTGCTGATGAACATCCCCACCGACGCCGAACGCCAACGGCTCCAACAGCAGGGCGGCAACACGTCGCAGATCATGGGAGTCCGCTGAGTGGAAGGTTCACAGGTCGCCGCCCAAACGATCGAGTCGAGCCTCCAGCAAAGTGGGCTGCCCTTTGCGCTCACCCTCGGCGGGATTACGTTTCTATTGGCCGTGATCTGGGGCGGCCCGTTCGTCGAAGTGCTGCGACGGCTGCGCATCGGCAAAAATATTCGCCCAGAGGAACCAGAAGAAAACCAAAAAAAGCAAGGTACACCAACGATGGGTGGCATCTTGATCCTCGTGCCCGTTTTCGTGATCACGCTCGGCGTCAACTTGGTCAGCGTGATTCGGCAGGTGTCGGGCGCATCGATTCTGCTGCCGCTGTTCGTGCTGGTCGGGCACGGCATCCTCGGCGCGGTCGATGACATCGAAGGGGTTACAGGGCGGGGTGCCACGGGCGAAGGCATCTCGGCGCGCGCAAAGTTCATGGCACAGTTGGGGCTGGCCTTCATCGCGGCCCTGTTTATTTCGGTGGTGCGCGGCGGCTTCAACTATGGCAATCAGGTCTATATCCCGGTGGTTGGCTTCACCCTGATTTTTTCGCCGATCTTCTACATCCCGATCGCCATGTTCATAATTATCGCCAGTTCTAACGCGGTCAACTTTACCGATGGGCTGGACGGACTGGCCGGACTGACAACCTCCAGCGCATTTGCTGCTTACGGGATCATCGCATTTTTGCAGGGTCAGGTGTTCCTGGTGCAATTCTGCTTCATCATGGTAGGCGCGTGTTTCGCCTTCCTCTGGTACAACGCCAAGCCCGCGCAGTTGTTCATGGGCGACACCGGATCGCTGGCGTTGGGCGCGACGCTCGGCACGATTGCGCTGATGACCGGGCAATGGCTGCTGCTGCCTGTGATCGCGGTGATTCCGGTGGTGGAAACGCTGAGCGTGATTATGCAAGTCACGTATTTTCAGGCGACGGGCGGCCAGCGGATTTTTCGCAAGTCGCCCATTCACTATCATTTTCAATTGGGCGGCTGGAGCGAGACGCAGGTCGTGCAGCGTTTTTGGCTGGTGAGCATCTTGGGCGCGATCATCGGCGTCGCGCTGGCATTGATCGGGCGCTAGACGCTTACCTTTCCGCTATTTTTTTCGCTTGATAGCTTTTCAACCATCGTTAATTTGAGCAGCACGCCATCAACAGGGCTGTTGCAAAGTCGAAGGATGGGCGTAGATCGGCTATTTACCCCACCCCCTAGCCCCCTCTCCACGCCAGTGGGGAGGGGGAATCAACCGTCTCTGGACGCCCCTCTCCATGAAATGGGGAGGGGTTGGGGTGGGGTAAACGATTTTGCAACAGCCCGATTGGGATAAATCGGGTGCATTCAAGGTTGGGGGCGAGATTCGGGAATGGACAAACCCCTCTATCCCCAGCCCTGTCCCCCACGCAGGCGGTGGGAAAGGGAGCCGAAACGCCGGCGCTCGCTGGGGCGCACCCAGCGGCTGAGGGCCGCCTAGCAATCTCGCTCAGCGGTCGGCTGTGACTCCCCTTTCCCCCCGCCTGCGTGGGGGATAAGGGGTGGGGGGATAGAGGGGTTCTATGATCTGCCCCTTCCGTTGAATGCACCCGATAAGTCGTTCCACAACGCACAGGCCTAAGAATAGGCTATAATTGGCGGCTTAGTGGGCGTGGTGGCGTTGAAGGCTTTCGGTGGAGTTTCAACTCATGCAAAATGCTTTGACCGTGATTGCGAAGATCAAACCCGGCCAATCGGCGGCGCTCGAAGAGTACATGACCGCGATTGGGAACGACATCAAGAAAAATCCGCATATTCCGTTTGCGAAGTTTACGACAACCCATTTTGCGCGCTGGGTGATGTTCGACTGTCAACCCGATCATACGTGGGGATCGCTGATGTTCACGGCCTGTCATGATGGCGATCTGGACAGCTACCTCGCATCGTTGACCGATCTAGCCGGTGAGGCGATGCAAAGAATTTGGGGCAGTTGCGAAGGTTTTACGGGTGATTATCAGGCCAAACGCACTGAGTTCCAAAATGCCTTCTGCGGCTACATGAAGGACCATTCGATCGCGGTGTCCGCATTCTTTAGCGCCTATCCCGAAGACACGGTTGAGCGGATGCACGGTTATACCAAGCTCCGTAAATACTTTGAAACCGTGCTCGATCGCCCGGATGTCGAACAGTTCGCCACTTTGCTGCCCGCCATCGAGATCACCGAGATCGTCCCGCCCCGCTCGACCTTTGCGCAACTGCTCAGCATCATCCTGTGGCCGGTCAAATTTGTTTGGAACGGGTTTCAACGGATCATTATCGACCTGTTGGCGGCGCTGCAACCCGATGAACGGCACAAAACCAACCTCGTAAAATCAATCAGCGACGCGGGCGGTCTGCCTTTGTGGATCGGTCTCAAAGTCCTGACGATCGGCATTCAGCCGATCAAAGATGGTCAACCCTCCCCTCTCATCGACATCCCCGCCGATCTCACCGAGCGCGTTGACATCATTCAGAATGAGTTGACCGTTATCTGCGACATCACACCGGGCCAAGCCTGGCGCTTGAAGCTCACGCTGAATTTGATCGGGACTTTGCTTAAAGTGCGTAAGAGTGACACGCTTTCAAATATCGCCACCATCCATATGGCGCGCTGGGTCATTTTTGACAATGACACAAAGCTGCTGTTCGAGAGCAATTATGACGGCACATGGGAAAGCTACATCGGCGACTTTGTGGATAAAGCCGCTACGGGGCTGGACGCAATCTGGATCAATTGCAACGAGTATCCCAAGCAAGGTGCGCACAATATCCAAGAATTCAAGCGCGCCATCCGCGATCACGAATGCCGCGCGCAGATTTTCTACAGTGCCTATGCTGATTTGTCGGTCAAAAACCTGCGGAAAGATCGGACAATCAGTCGCGGAATCAAGACGGTGCTCGGCCAGCCCGCCGTGATCAATTGGCTGCGCCAGTTCTAGTACTACAACCGCATATTCACGAAATCAGCCTAAATTCGGCCATTTTGAGTGTTCCAGATCGATTGAGAAATAGCGTCACGATGCAGTTTCAAGAGCGTTCTCGTTCAAAGTGCGGTTGTAGTACTAGGCTGTGTCTGCAAAGTGTTTGGGCGGCTGACCCCTCTCCCCAACCCCTCTCCCACGCAGGCGGGGCGAGGGGCTTGACTCCCCTTTCCCCCCGCCTGCGTGGGGGAAAGGGGCCGGGGGA
>JBBRMW010000017.1:0-39351 GCA_038230635.1 Aggregatilineales bacterium
GCGATGATGCTGAAAATGCACATCGAAAGTGACGAATCGTGCGTCGTCAACGGCTCATAAAAATCGTAGTTGCGCCGCTTTTCGTCGCGGGTGAAACGCTGACTGAGCAGCAGCAGCGCCAACACCAGATCGGCTTGTTTACACACTTGATGCCGATAAATCACGAGCGGATGGTAATGCGTGAGCAGCGGGTAATTTTCGGGCGGCGTATTCGCAAAATCCCAGGGCGCACGATCTAAAAAGGCGTCGTCTTGCAGATAGATTCCTCGCTCCTCGTCGCGTGGAAGGTACATCGCATCGGCGGCGCGCGTCCAAAAGGCAAGTTCGTCAACGTTGAGATCGATCGCGGCGATCAGCTTTTCGTAGGCTTGCGGCTGTTCGGTTCGCAGCCAGCCCGCGACTTCGACGGCGTAACGTAAATTCGTTTGTGCCATCAGGTTCGTGTAGCAATTGTTGTTGACCACTGCCGTATATTCGTCGGGCCCGGTTACGGCGTTGATACAAAACTGATTGCCTTTATGTGGGATAAACGATCCCAGACTCGCCCACAAGCGCGCCGTCTCGAATAGCATTTCCGCGCCGTAATCGATCAAGAACTGCCGATCGCCCGTCGCCTCCACATAGCGCTTGATGGCGAGCGCTATATCGGCGTCGATATGATATTGCGCGGTGCCAGCGGGGTAATAGGTCGAACATTCGTCGCCGTTGATCGTGCGCCAGGGAAATAATGCGCCGCGCGGATGCGACATCTCCCGCGCCCGTGCCCGCGCCCGATCGAGGATGCCGTAGCGATATTCGAGCAGCTTGCGGCTGATGTCCGGGCTATTGAACAAAAAGAAGGGCAGCACGTAAGTTTCAGTATCCCAGAAATAGTGCCCCTCGTAGCCCTCGCCCGTCAGCCCCTTTGCGGAGATGTTGGTGCGGCCATCCTTGCCCACTGATTGCAACAGGTGAAACATGTTGAAGCGGATTCCCTGTTGCAGTGCCGGATCGCCCTTGATCTGCACATCGGCGCGCTCCCAAAAGGCCGCCACATAGTGGCGCTGCGCGGTTTCGATCGCCGGAAAACGGCTCGCTTTGGCCGCCGTGACGATTTCGCGGGCGCGCGCCAGGATGTCCGCATCGGGCGTATCGAGCGAAGTGACATAACTCACGAATTTTTCGATCTGCACCGATATCTCTTTACCCGGACCCCATTGATCTTCACCCGACCCGAAGCTATAAGTTACACTCGCGGAGAATTCGTCGGTGGCGCAGCTCACTTCTGTTTGTCTAGGGCCGTAAAATCTGGTTTCCATCGCACAGGCCAGCCCGAATCCGTTGTGCTTGTTACGACTGACCAGCGCGCCCCCAGTACCTTCCGCGAAACGATCTTGAATCAGCACGACCCGCCCTTGCAGGTTCGAGCCAGAGCGCGGATCGTTTGCGGTGGTGACGTTTGTCACATCGCCGTCGAGCGCCGCGATTAAACGAATTTTGTCACTGAAATTGAACGGCGTCACGGTCATGCTGATCGCCATCAGATGCGGTTGATCGAACGATACGAGGCGGGTCGTATTGATATTGACCTCGCGCCCGGCGGGCGAGCGCCATGTCACGTTTCGATCGAGTCGCCCCGCACGCAGATTCAGGGTGCGTCGATATTCCAGGATCGTGCCCGTGAGCAAGTTAAATTCCTCATCGCTGACGAACAACCGGATCACTTTGCCGTTGATCACATTGAGCATGGTCTGGCTTTTGTCGGGGAAGCCGTAGGCTACTTCGGGATAGCGGATCGTTTCGCTCTCGTAGAAACCGTTGATGTATGTACCTTCTAAGCCGGGTGAAGTCGCGCCGTGCAGCCCTTCCTCGAACGTGCCGCGCGTGCCGAAGTAGCCATTGCCAAGCGCGAAGATCGTTTCGCTGCGACGGGTGTGTTCCGGTTGAAACGTATTTTCGACGATCGCCCATTCATCGACAGGATAGGGCGACGGGGCGCGCGTGCTGCTCTTTGGCATGTTCAAATGATCCTTTCGGGGAGAGGTCAAATTATGCGCAATTATTGATCACTTAACTCGTCGTGCCCACAGCCAGCAGCCCGCCATGATCAACACTGCGCCGCCGATCGTGAGACCGCCAATGGTGAACGCCGCATCTTGCCAAAAGCGCATCGGATACAAGCGAATCAGGCTGTCGCTGTAGGCGAACGTCCAGGTGCCATCGGCGAAGAATACTTCGTGAAACTGCGTGAAAAACGTATCCCAACTGAGGAGCACGCCCAGCCCCAGCCCGATCACCAGGATCACGGTCAACGCGCCGCCGCTGAACAGCCCGTTGCGCAGCAGTATCCGCCCCGCCGCCGAGCGCATCGCCACCACACTCACGATGACGAACGCGATCAGCAGAATCGCAAAGCCTGCAAACGCGCTCTGCGTGATCCGTTTGACATCGACCATATGCGCCAGTTCGTGCTCACCGTAAAACTGGCCGCCGTTCGGGAAGCGCAGATCGCCCAGGTAGCTGATCGTTTCGCCGTTGAGCATGTAGTGCAGCGCGAAGGGCCCGTAGTGCAGCCGATCGGCCAGTGTGAAGCCAAAATCATCGGGCGGAAAATCGGGCTTGTTGTATTCGAGCGTCAGGTACGCATCCGTGATCAGCAGGCGCGTGCCCCCTAAAACCAGAATGAGCGGCACGGCCACGATCACGAAGATCAGCAGCGGGACGCGAATCCAGGGCGCCAGCGGTCGCGGTGGGGCCATCGGTTAGCGCTGCACTGCGACTGCAAGATGCTGACGTTTCGTATAGACGGTGCGCCGCTGCTCCTCGACGAAGCCGATCTTTGCATAAGCGCGCTGTCCTTCGGGATTATCCGCGTTAACGTGCAGAATAGTTGAGCAGATGCCGTCTTTGGCAAAGCGGCGCATCGCTTCACTCAAAAGATACCCGGCCAGGCCACGCCCGCGCGCCGCCGGAATCACACCAAGTTCGTCGATCCAACCTGTCAGTACAGCGTCGCGTTCTATAATTTCACCATTGATGAAGCCCACATCCTGACCATTCGTCACGGCCAGAAACGAATATTCAGCTAGATGCTGCGGATCATTCAGCAGCGGATTCCATTCATCGAAAGTCCAATTTGGGAAGCCGGGACGTGTGACAAACGACTGCTGGTACATTCGATAGAAGCGCTCGATAAGGGCATCTGTCCAGGGCACAAGTGTCACGCCAGCGGGCGGCGTGTTCGGGAACGGCGTGGTCAGGTCGCGGCGCATGACAATTTCGCTGAAACCATAGGTGTAGCCCCAACTGCGATAAAGTGCATCTGCCGAAGGCGATAAACACGTCGAATCAATGCGCGCGACGAACGGCAAGGGCGACTCTGGTCGGTATTCGAGGGCGGTTGCTTCCAACCACAACAACAAAACACGTCCGATCCCCAGCCCGCGAAATTCAGGGCGAACAGCACCGCCGAGGATCGCACGCATATCTTGCGCGCCCTTTTGAATCGTCACCCAGCCGATCGCCGCGATGCGTTCGGTAGCGGACTCGACCATGCACGTCGTTGTGATCGCTTCCGCAAAACCGGTCGCATTATAGCCGCTATCGGTAGCCCGACAATCCGCCTCGAAATCCGCCAATGCTTCCGCATCACCGGGTTCGATGGGACGCCCTTGCAAATCAGGAAACGATAGCAATGTAGCCATATGCGTTATTTTCCCTTCGTAAACTGATCCGTGCCGCCGCCCGTCAAAAAATTGAGCACCATCGAATCGACGATTGTTTCGACGGGCGCGCGATCGTCGGTGAACAGTATCGCCGATTGTACCGAGGGCTTCAAGTTTTTCACCGCCGAGTCGATCACGGTGCGCAGGACGAGATTGGCGTTTTGCGGCAGCGCAGCCAGATTATCAGCGAGGTTGTGCGCCTCGGTCGGTTGGTTGGTCGCCACCAGAATCGTGTTGAACGAGTTGGGCACGTCGATCGTGTACACGCTCGGAAAGACGGCGGCCAGCGTATGCGTCATTGCCTCGATCAGCCGCCGATCTTGTGCGCCACTCGCCGACACCGTGCGCCCAATATTGATCGCGGCCACGCCATCGGCGGCCAAATGTGCGCGCACATCGGCGAAAAATTCGACGGTAGTCAGATTCCAGGGCACATACGGCACACGGTAGGCATCGATCCCGATCACATCGTAGTGGGCGGTCGATTGGTGCAGCGTCAGCCGCCCATCGCCGATGATCACGTTCAAGTTCGGCTCGGTCATGCCGAAATACTGCTGACCGACACGCACAATGGCCGGGTCGATCTCAAAGCCGTCGATCGGGATCGCGCCAAAAACGTTCGTATATTGGTTAGCGATCGTACCTGCCGCCAATCCGACGATCGCGGCGCGCTTGATCCGATCGTTGGTATAGGGTGCGGGATTGAAATAGGGCGCGGCCATGAAAAAATCCCAGGTGCGGCCAAAGTAGACTTGCTTGCTGTTCCACTCGGAATGAATACCCTGACCTTCGTTGAGCAGCAATAACCGGGTTATGCTGTCGTTGCGATCGGGGTATTCGACGACCTGAATGTAATTGTAGGCCGAGTCTTTTTCGTAGAGCAGGCTCGTCCCCGTCGGCGGCGGACGCAGCGGCCCACTTTGGACGATCACCACCCACGCGATCAACACAACTGGCATCCAGATCAGCTTCAGTGCCGCGCGCACGCCGCTGTGCAGCGCTAACCCGATGAGGCCAACCGCGATCAAGATCAAGCTGAAGGTCAAAAAAGTTTGAATCGTGCCGAGTTCGGGGATCAGATAGAGTACGGGCGCGAACGTACCCAGGATGCTGCCCATCGTCGAAATCGCGTACATGCGCCCTGACGTTCTCCCGGCGCTGCTCAGATCGGCCAGCGCGAGCCGGATCGCAAAGGGCGAGACGCAGCCGAGCAGTGTAACCGGGATCGCAAATAAGATGCCCACGACCACGAACGATCCGATCGCCACGCCCGCCTCGAAGCCCGCCACCGCCGTCCCCGCCAAGCTGAGCAAAGGTCGTGCCACCAACGGCACGAGTCCGCCCGCAAACGCACCCCAGGTGATGATCCGATACAGCGTCGCGTGATGTGGCGAACGATCCGCCCAGCGGCCACCTATGAAATAACCCGCCGTCAGGTAGATCAAGATGAGGCCAATGATGTTCGCCCAAACAAGATTGCTCGTCCCGAATACATTGCCGAGCAAGCGCGAGGCCGTCAGTTCAACGGCAAGCGTGGTCATGCCGCTTGCGAACACAGCCACATACAACATCCGCTGTTGGGTCGCCGTTGGAAGCGTGGATGGGTTGGCAGAAACATTCACAGGGAGAATTATCCGATTATGGAAAGGTGATTCGAACGTGCGGAGAGATTATAGCGCAGGGGTGGGCGACTCCATGCGGTTCGCCGCTCATTTTATCAAACTCAGGCAAATTAAACTCAGGCAAATAGTCGTCTGCGCAGCACAGCCGGGATTAGCGAACGACGCGGCGCGGTTTCGGGGGCAGATTCGGGGATCGATCGGGCGTGGATCACCAGCGCAGAGATATTGTCATCGCTGTCGTTGGCGAGTGCCCGCTCAATCAGCCGCTCGGCGATTGTCTCGGCGCGCTCGCGTTTATCGGCCAGCAATGCGATTTCGGCATCCTCGATGACTGACCATAAGCCATCGCTGCACAGTATCAAAATATCGCCGCTGATCAGCCGCGCGCCGGAAATTTCGGTCTGTACAAACAAATTCATGCCGAGGCAGCGATTGAGCACTGAGCGCTGGGCGTGGTGGCGCACTTTATCGGGTGTCAGGATGCGTGCCCGGACGAGTTCGCCGACCGTCGTGTGATCGTTCGTCAAACAGGTTGCCACCCCGTCGCGGATCAAATAGGCGCGACTATCGCCAATATGCGCGATCGAGGAGCGCGATCCTTCAATATAGACGGCTGTGAGCGTCGTTCCCATGCGTGCCGCCCGCCGCAGCGATTCCTGATAGACGCGCGTATTGGCATCGGTCACGCCGCGCCGCAAAGTCTGCTCGATGCCCGCATTACCTCGTCCACAAACGATTTCGGTCAACGTATCGAGGGCGAGCGCGCTGGCAACACCGCCATGCTCATAGCCCCCCATCCCGTCAGCCACCGCGAATAAATAGCCGCTCGCATCGGGCATGGCACAGATTCGCAGCGAATCCTGATTGTCCTCGCGCACCTTACCAACATGGCTGAGTTCGTGGGCTTCGATCTCAAACGGGGTGATATGAGTCATCTGGGTGCATCTCGAATAAATCGCTCACGGTCGATAAAAAGCAAAATCACCGCCCGACGCCATCGCGCCGAGCTGGTGAAATAATACCCACAAATTGACTTCACTCAAGTTAGCGGATGCAGCCGGCTGCGTCCCTACAAAATTGGCTTCCTTGTAGGGACATGGCCTGCCGCGTCCGCCTTTCGGTTGGGACTATGGTTCAGTCGCCTGTATTGCCCGCCGTCGCCTGACCTATTGGTGGCACGATATGTCTACCCTGGCTGCGACTGGTCAAGACGAAGTACAGCACACTGACCACCAACCAAGCACCTGCGATTCCCAGTGCAATCGCCGCTTCTTGCGCTGCCACACCGCCAAACTGGAAATTCAGGACGAAGATCGCCAACGCTAGTCCGATGTTGGTGATGATGCCCACAGCCGGGATGATCAAATGGCGCAGCACGTTGAACTCTTTGGTGCCGAGGAAGGCAACCATCGTCAAGCCGCAGATCAGCGCGTACAGGATGAACGTGCCGAGGTTAGAGGCATAGGTGACCGCTGAAAGCGTCACGACACCGCCCGCCACACCCAATGAGCCGATGATCGCCGAGACGATCACCATCGCAATGATCCCCATATGCGGAGTTGCGTGTTTTGGATGCAGTGCGCCCAGCAGTTCTGGCATTTCCTTGTCCTGCGCCATCGCAAAGCTGATGCGCACGCCCGTGTTCATGGCGGCCAGAGTCGTGCCCAACACCGCGATGATCACCGTTACGGCGATGATAATCATCATGATGAAGCCGACGTTTGCGCCGAAAAACGCCCCGCCGACCTGCTTGATCAAATCACCGAGCGGCGCACCCGATACGGCTGCCGCCGAAATGCCCAGCGATTCCGTAACGGTACTTGTCGCACCATAACCCAAACCTGTCCCGAAGGCGTTTGGCCCACTCTGGATCATGGCGTAATTCGCGGCGAAATACTCGAACAGGTAGGCGAACAACCCCTGGATGATCAGCGAGAGGATCACGCCGCGCGGAATATCACGCTTCGGATTGATCGTTTCCGCACCGAGTGCCGTTGACGACTCGAAACCGACCAGGATCAAAATGGCGATCGTTGATTGGATGAGCAGTCCCGATATGTTGTGCGGAATGACGATTGAAGTTGCCCCCTGCGCGAGCGAGCCGACGTGATACCACGCATCTTCGGTGACATGCAGCGGATTGAGCACGCGGAAGGCGATCGCCAGAATGCCGAATATCACGAGCGCCGTCAACTGGATGACGTTGATTGCGATTGCGATGTTGGTTGAACCGCTGATGCCTCGCCACGCGATCGCGCCGACGAGGATCGAGAATAAACACGCCACGGCGATTTGCACAGGGACTTGGCTGATGAGATCATAGATCGGGCCCGACCCGGCCAGTTGTTGTACAACATATACGATGAGCGTAGCAAAGAAAGCCACCATGACGCCTGGGTATACCCAATAGAAAAGGTGTGCCGCCCATCCCGTCATGAACTTGGCGAGGCGTGCCCAGCGACGGTGATGTTCTTCGGTGCGATCGATGAAGGCTTTTTCGGCAAAATAGTAGGAGCTTCCCGTCCCGGCGTCGGGATAGCGGTGCGCCAGTTCAGAAAACGATAGCGCGGTCAGGAACGCCACGATCAGCGCGGCCACGATGCCCGTCCACATGTCTTTGGCGGTGCTCGTCCCGGATGTGTCGGAACTGGCCGCCTGAAGCGCCAACGTAATCCACAAGAACGCACCCGGCGCGATCAGCGCCATCGCGTTGACGGTGACGCCGGTCAAGCCGAGCGTCTTCTTCATTCCGGTCGTTGAGCTTTTTTCGGTCATTATTCCCCCCGCATCCAGTCGAAATCGAAAGTGATCTGGAACAAGGTGAATATTAGAAACTGCACAAGTGCAAACCTATGGTGAAAATACTAAATATTTTGCGCGTTTTTTTCGGCATTTTCCACAATCAATTTGTGCAATTTATCCAAATGGACTATGGACTGATACCCATTACACCGAGAATCGAAGAGGACGCGGTAGAACGCGTCCCACAATAAGAAGTGGCCGATGATCAGTCGAGATAGTCGTTTAATTTGAGCTGCTGGTTCATCAGGCGCAATTTGTTGAGTGCGTCATGCTGCAACTGGCGAATCCGCTCGCGGCTGTATCCCATGATCTCGCCGATTTGTGCCATGCTGTGGCCTTCGCCATCCGCCAAGCCATAGCGCAGCTTGAGGATTGCCGATTCGCGTGCGGGCAGCGAGCGCAGCAAAAACTCGATCGCCTCCGTCAGCAATTGACGTGCGGCAGCTTCTTCGGGCAGCTCGCTCTCGGTATCGGCCAGCAGGTCTTCGCGCGGACGCACTTCCTCGTCGCCGATCAGCTCATCGATCTGCATGGGTTCGCGCGCCGCGGCCAGTGTCGATTGGACCTGTTCGAGGCTCAGGCATGAGGCTTCGGCCAGTTCTTCAGCACTCGGCTCGCGTCCTAACTCTTGGGCGAGTCGTTCGCTGGTGCGGCGCAGCCGCCCCCAACGCTGCCCCTGGTTGATCGGCAGTCGGATAGTACGACCACTATCGCCTGCGGCCCGCGCGATCGTCTGGCGAATCCACCACGTGGCGTAGGTGCTGAGACGCACGCCGCGTTCTGGATCGAAGCGATCGACGGCCTTCATCAGGCCAAGATTGCCTTCCTGGATCAAATCGGCGAGGGATAATCCGCGCCCTTGATAACCTTTGGCAACGCTGACGACCAGCCGGGTATTGGCAACAATGAGATCGAGCCGGGCGCGTTCACCAATGGCGATCGTCGATTCGAGCCGGGCGCGTTCTTCGCTGCTCAGTTCATCCGATGCGCGCACAATGTGCTGCTGAGCACGTTTGCCCTGTTGAATGGCGCGCGCCATCGTCTGTTCTTTTTCTAGGGTGAGCAGGCCGGAGATCGGGCGAATATCGCGGAAATAGAATTGTACGAGATCCGCATTGGGTTCGGTGGGCTGGCGGGCTGCCGAACTCTCCGCATCATGATCGAATAAACCATTTTCGGTATATTGGTCACGGGTCATTCCTTCGCCACCCACTGTGGAAACTGATCTACGCATGACGCGCTCCTTCTACCCTACCAGCCCATCGCATTCGGTTTATAGATTTCATGGTAGCACAATTACATAGTTTGTCAATAGTTTGTCCAAGGTTTTTCAAGTTCGTTTGTGCCTTTTATTACAATCTGAACGATCAATCTGAAAAGTTCTTACGACCACCAGAGAATGAATCGCACATTATTCAGCGCTGATCGGTATCGTATAGGCAAAGACCTATAAAACATCTAAAAATGGATATACAAAAGCAATTTTCATGATTCGTGCCCTTCAAATATACGCGCACCCGATGGCGGCTGGATTTAGCACGCAGACCTTGACGGCGAATAGGGTGCGGCCTATAATGAGTTCAACTCAGATGCGGGCGTAATTCAGCGGTAGAATGCTTGCTTCCCAAGCAAGACGTCACGGGTTCGATCCCCGTCGCCCGCTCAGTTAGGGTGAAAAGCAGGTTGCAACCTGCTTTTTCGTTGACAAGTGCCGAATTTGCGTCGGTTGCGTCGTTTTGGCAAAACTTATTTCTCTCTCATACTCGGCTCACATCGCGCTCAGGCAGTTGGCATACACTATCCTCAATCTACTGATGCGCGGTTCTCAGTTGTGTGAAGTATGATGCAAAGGTAGAGGACAGGCGCTGCTGCTGACAATGGGGCGATGCGCGTCACCAAAAATCACAGCAAGCCAAGACAACAGGTCGTATTACGGATGCCTCCCCCCTGCACCGTAAACGGCCTGTTATCTTTTCTGGAGAACCTGCCCCACGTTATAAGTATCGGGCAGTTTCCGGCGATCGGCATTTCCAGCTACAATAGCGTGTATGGGCGTTCGATATGGCTGGATTTATGCACCGCGTAACCTATAACGAGCTGCGGCTCGATATCGGCATCATGCCGATCACCCCGCTGTTAATCGCATCCGGCGAGACCGGGCGGTTTGTGCGCTATGTGCACCCGCGCGAAAACGTACCGACGGCCTATGTGCCGGGGAGCGCGCTCAAAGGCGTGCTGCGGCGGGCGATGGAGCAGTTGATGGCAGCGGCGGGTATCTTTTGCTGCACAGCGCTGCAACCATGCAGCACGCGCGAAGCTGTGCGCTCCGCAACCGATGGGGCGGCGATCTATCGGGCGTTGTGCGGAGTATGCCAGACATTTGGAAGCCGCGCCTTTAGTAGCCAATTGGCCGTAACCGATCTATACCCAGGTACACCGCTCAACAAGCTCGCCATCCACGAATTGCCGGGTGACTCGTGCGAAGCCGTGATGAATGAGCCGTTCGACGGGATGTTGACGCTGCACAATTTCGCGCGCTGGCAGGTTGGCTTGCTGGGACAGCTTTGCCAATACATCAATGCGGGGAGGGTTACGCTTGGCGCACATCACGGCGCGGGCATGGGACATATCTTCATCGCGTTTTCAGGCGCAAAGCTAACCTATTTTGGGTTGATGGACGATACGCGCCGGACACCGCTGGCCGATCGGCTGCATGGGGTTGGTCAGTTTGGCGGGGCGGATAATGAATACGGATTCGTCTACCCAGATATAGCGACCACCGCCGATTTACCGCGCCAACACAAGTTCAATGTCCGCTTCAATGCTGCCGAGGTGATCATTCCTGGCGGCGATCCCACCTACGAATTGATCGATCGGCAGGCCGTCGCCTGGGCGGAGTATGTGGCGCGTCACGGCAAACCGACTCTTATCCAACCGACCCAACCGCCCCTAATGGCTGGCACGGGTTCGGATTAGGATGCCGCCGTGTGTGCTGCTCGCCACCCTGGACGAGGCGGGATTGGAACGGGCATTAACGAGCGTGGCTGGTGACTTGCGTTTTGTCTATCTGGAAAGCGAGACGGAAACACTGATTGCGCCGTTCAGCGACTATGGGGCAGGACGGCTGCCAGCGCTACGCTGGACGGTTGGGCGTGCCTTCGGGCCGACGCTGGAGGTCCGGTGGCGGCGCGACGATCTGAACTATGATGCGCAGGCATTATCCGAGGGTGACATCGCGCCGCTGGCGTGGACGACAAGTGCTTGGGATGCGCAACTCGATCCGCTGACTCGCGCGCGCGATGTGCTGCTGGCGGGTGTGAATACATTGACGCTGCCCGTCGATCATGTTCTGGCAAAAGCCGCACCCGACGGCGGCATGTGGTTCTCTGAGTCGATCGCGCGTCCGCTGCGCTATCCGGTAAGCGATCCACGCGCCGACCGCGTTACGTTGCGCTGCGTTGATTATTTGGCGGGGCGGCTGGTCGTGCTGACACGCTTGGTCGATCTCGTGCCATATGCGCCGTCGCCGTGATCGATTCGCCAGCGATCCACACCGGACTCCGATCGATTACGCTGCGTCTAACACGCCGATCGGGTACTGTTTCCAGGCGCTGGATGGGACGTGTTGCGCAAGCATGGTTGCTCGATTGGATGCGCGGCGGCGATCCTGATCTATCGGCGAGTTTGCATGACACGGTTGGCCGCAAACCATACACAATCAGTCCCTTGATCGGCGCAGATGACCGCTATGCGCTGCGAATCACGAGCTTGCGTGCGGACGTATCTGAGCGATTTGATACGCTTCTGAGGCGGCAGTCGCCGTCCGAGATGCGAATCGAAGCAGCCCAACTCGCGGTGGAAGCGATCGAGATTGAGGAATCGAGTTATGCGGAACTGGTGCGGGAGGCGACCGAAACAATCGCGTCGCTCGCACTGCGCTTCATCACGCCGACCACCTTTCACAGCAACCGTTTGGATGTGCCGTTGCCCCTGCCCGCGCTCGTGTTCGGAAGTTTGATCCACGCCTGGGATTCGTTCAGCCCGCTGCCACTGCCGATCCATCTGGCGACATTGGTTGGTGACGGAATGGCGATCGCGGATTGCCAATTGCGGACGCGGCGGGTGACCTATGGGGATCGTGGCGGGCACGTTGGATTCACGGGCTATGTGCGGTACAGCCTGCGCCGAGTACCCGCGATCCCGTCCGATGATCAGGCGGCGGCCGCTATCTTGCTGGGCGCACTGATACGGTACGCGCGGTTTGCGGGGGTGGGCGTGGGCACGGCGGCGGGAATGGGGCAGGTGATGATGTTAGATAAAGGCTAGGAAATTGTCCGTCACATCGCTGCGTTTGAACGGCTCAGCCTCCGATTTGGCTCATCACGCGCGTCAGCGGAATCACTTCACTGGCGAGGCCGTGACCCCAGGGTTTGTGCCATACGCCGCCGCGAATCAACCCTTTGATGTCATCGATGGTCGCGCCCGCTCGTAGGGGTTGCAGTAGATTTACCTCTTTGTCACGTAGAAGGCACAGCCGCAGCACACCATCGGCGGTCAGGCGGGCGCGCGTGCAACTGGCGCAGAACGGCTGCGTCACGCTGCTGATAAAGCCGAGCGTTCCAACCGCGCCCGGAATGCGGTACAGGCGCGCCTCGCCATCCAGATGACCATCATCGACGAGTTCGAGCCGCACGCCTAGATCGGATTCGATCGTCGCGCGCATTTCGGCATCGCTGACAACTTGCTTTTTGGCGAATTCGGCCACGTCGCCAAACGGCATCATTTCGATATAACGCATTTGCCAGGGGCGATCGATCGTCAGGCGCGCTAAATCGGTCACATCGCCTTCGTTGAAACCGCGTGCCACCACAGCATTCAGCTTGATCGGCAGCAAACCGGCCGCCTCGGCTGCCAGGATACCATCCCACACGTCCTCGAATTTGCCCCAGCGCGTGATTCGTTTGAACTTGGCTGGATCGAGGGTATCGACGCTGATGTTGAGCCGCTGCATCCCGGCATCCTTAAGCGGCTGCGCCAGTTCGCGCAGACGAATACCGTTGGTCGTCATCGAGAGCGACTCGACGCCGGGGATTGCCTTCATGCCGCGCACAATATCCACCAAGCGCGGGTGTACTGTTGGTTCGCCGCCAGTCAACCGGAACTTGTCGAAGCCCAGTTCAGTGAATACGCGCACCAACAACAACAGTTCATCGACCTGCATCAAGTCGGCATTCGGACGAAAGACCATATCCTCGTCCATGCAGTACACGCAGCGCAAGTTGCATTTATCGGTTAGGGACACGCGCAAATAGTGGATGTTGCGCCCAAAGCGATCGAGGGACATAAAAGCCGCCTTGCCATTTAGTACTGACTCTGAACGCGGAGCGCGCGTAAATCTTACGCCACCAATCGGACACAGTGTAGCCTAAACCCCACCTCCCTGCCCTTAGATTTCCGGGATGATTGTAAAGTCACGGGTGAGCGCCCACCCCCTCTCCCCAAGTCAAGGCATTACCCGCAATTCACCTCACCCCCAGCCCCACTCTGTCCTCACCGAGAGGCGTGCAGGACTCGACTCTGTGGCGATCTTTGGCGGATGCTGTGTGGTTTGACGCCCCTCGCTGTGGTTACAGAGAGAGGGTTGGGGTGAGGTGACCTTGTGGTACTGCATAACCCCAGGTAGAAAGGCGTCATAGAACGGCTACTCCCCTTCCAACGGCAGGAAAGGGTTGGAGGTTGAGTGTTCACCCGTCCGTTTTTGGACTTTGCAATCGCCGTGGACCAGCATGATTCCGTCTTGACATTCGCCGCATCGATCGGTACAATGCGCGCATTAACAACCGTATAGTCCCAAAGACGGTGATCGGGAGTAGTAGGCAGCGTCGCAGCGAGCGGAGTTTGGTGTAAGTCCGCACGGGTATTCACGACGTATACCGAGTCAGAAGCCGAACTCGCCCGGAAGTCGCTTGTACGAACGGAGTCACATCCAAGTAGGCCGAGCCGCGTGCGCGCGTTATAGCGCAAGTGAGTGGATGCACATCAGACGGGTCCGTGGCGCAGCTGGGAGCGCGTCTCAATGGCATTGAGAAGGTCAAGGGTTCGAATCCCTTCGGATCCACTCAGCATCAATCAGGATGGTAACGCGGAGAGACTCCTTCGTTCCTGGCAGCAGACGTGATACGCCTTGCGCCGGGAAACGGAAGAGTCTTTTTTCGTTTTGTTACACAAAAACAACGGAAACCTATCGTCGCCCGATCGCGGATCGTGATAAGATTGACTCAGATCACATCAGATCATATCCGTTCAGTTTTCGAGGGGAGAAACCCATCGTGGCAAAACAACCCAAGCGCCGTCCTATCACAGAGCGACTTCGTGACCTCTTGGCAGACCTCGACCGGCTGCTGAACCCATCGCCGCAGCTTGTCCCGGCGCGCATCCCGGTGCGCGTTCCGACCAGGGGACGAGGGCGGTGAGTCCGCTCTTTGGGGCATGGAGGTTCAGCAAAGGTCAGGTTCAGGGAGCCTGACCTTTGCTTTTGTAGTGCCATTCACCTCACCCCCCAACCCCCACTCCGTGAGTACGGAGAGGGGGTGCAACACGCGACCGACTCCCCTCTCAATGAAATGGGAGGGGCAGGGGTGGGGCAAACCTGGGCTATTTTGTATATCGAAAGGACATGATCATGATCGACAAATATAATCCACAAGCCATCGAGTCGCGATGGCAAGCCGCTTGGGAACGCGACGGCCTATACCGCGCCGTCATTGACTCGGCGCGCCCCAAACATTACGCGATGACGATGCTGCCCTATCCATCGGGAAATCTGCATATCGGTCACTGGTTCGCCATGACACCCTCGGATGCGCGCGCCCGTTTTAAGCGCATGAACGGCTACAACGTGCTGTTTCCAATGGGCTTCGATGCGTTTGGGCTGCCTGCCGAAAACGCCGCCATCAAACATAAACTGCATCCCGCCAAATGGACATACGAGAACATCGATCGGATGCGCGGCCAAATGAAATCGATGGGCGCGATGTTCGATTGGTCGCGGGAAGCGATCAGTGCCGACCCGGAGTATTACCGCTGGACGCAGTGGTTCTTCCTGCAATTCTTCAAAAACGATCTGGCCTACCGGCAGCGTGCCAGCGTCGATTTTTGCCCGCACTGCAACACGACGTTGGCACGCGAGCAGGTCTGGGGCGACGATCGGCACTGCGAACGCTGTGGTACGCCCGTGATCAAGAAAGACCTGGAACAGTGGTTTTTCCGCATCACGAAATACGCCGACGAACTGGCCGATCATAGCAAGATCGATTGGCCGGAGCGCGTCGTCACCATGCAGAACAACTGGGTGGGTCGCAGCGAAGGTGCGCACATCACCTTCCACACGGAAGATGAAGATGAACTGACAGTGTTCACCACACGCCCCGACACGTTGTTCGGTGCGACGTTCATGGTGCTGGCACCGGAACATCCGTTGGTAGAGACGATCACGACGCCTGATCAGCGCGCCGCCGTCGAAGAATATCGAGCCGCCGCCGTCCGCCAGACCGAGATCGAGCGTGCGGCCACCGATAAAGAAAAGACCGGCGTGTTCACGGGCGGCTACGCGATCAACCCTGCGACCGGCGAGAAGATTCCGGTTTGGATCGCCGATTACGTCATGATGGGCTACGGCCTGGGCGCGATCATGGCTGTCCCTGCCCACGATGACCGCGATTTCGCCTTCGCGCGCAAGTTCGGACTGCCGATCCGCGCCGTGATCCAGCCGGAAGGCGATCCCTTGAACGGCGACACAATGATCGAACCCTATATCGGCGAGGGCGTGCTGATCAACAGCGGCAAATTCGATGGCATCCCGGCAACCGACGCGATCGAAAAGATCACGGCCTGGGTCGAAGAGCAAGGGCGCGGTCATGCTGCCGTCAGCTACAAACTGCGCGATTGGCTGATCAGCCGCCAACGCTATTGGGGCGCGCCAATCCCGATCATCTACTGCGATAAATGCGGAATCGTGCCCGTACCGGAAGATCAACTGCCAGTGCTGCTGCCCGATGATGTGCAGTTCAGCGACTCCGGCGAGAATCCGCTGAAGTTCCATCCAGCCTATCAGCACGTCGCCTGCCCGAACTGCGGCGGCGATGCGCGCCGTGAAACCGATACGATGGATACCTTCATGTGCTCGTCGTGGTACCAACTGCGCTATCTGAGTCCACACTATGACAAAGCGCCGTTCGATCCGGTCGAGGCGGCCTACTGGCTGCCCGTCGATCAGTACACGGGCGGCATCGAGCACGCCACCATGCACCTGATGTACACGCGCTTCTTCACCAAAGCCCTGCGCGATTGCGGCGTATTCGCAGCGACCGAAACCCTGCGCGATCCGGCGCTGCCGTCCATCGATGACGAGCCGATGAGTGCCCTGTTCAACCAGGGGATCATCCTGGGCGAGCCGCGTGCCGGACACTTCATTGTGGCCGAGGGTGAGTGGGAAGCTGAACGCCTGAACGCTCATTCAATCCGCGCGATCGACGGATCGGAAGCCGCCACCGAAACCGCGATCAACCGCGTTGTCGGGGAAATTTGGAAGCGCGCCGAAACGCTGCTGGACGTGCATACCACCGATGGCCGCGACGTGACCGTCGAGGTATTCGACGATACGACGTTCGAGATTCCGGGCGTCGGCATGAACGCGGGCGTCGAAGATTTGCGCCACCACCTGGACGTCGAGAAGATGTCCAAGAGCAAGGGCAACGTGATCGATCCGGATGCGCTGGTCGAAAAATACGGCGCGGATGTGGTGCGCGGCTACCTGATGTTCGCCTTCCGCTGGGAACTGGGCGGCCCCTGGGATAGCCAGGGAATCCAGGGCGTCGTGCGCTGGCTGAACGATGTATGGGCGCTGGTCTTGAACGATCGCCCAAAGATCGGCGGCGACACGGCTGCGCCCGATGCCGATGTGCGCGCGCTGCGTCGTAAAGTCCACCAGACGATCAAGCGCGTGACCGATGGGCTGGAAGGTTTCGGCTTCAACACGACGGTGGCCGCCCTGATGGAACTGAAGAATACGCTGCAAGCCGCCCGCCGGACGCCCGTCGCCAACGATCCGGCCTGGAATGAAGCCATCCGCACGATGCTGCTGTTGATGGCTCCGATCACGCCACACATCGCCGAGGAACTGTGGTCACAGATCGGCAACACGACGAGCATTCATTTGGGCGCGTGGCCGATCTACGATGCCGACATCGCCAAAGAAGAGGCGATCACACTGATCGTGCAGATCAACGGCAAGGTGCGCGATCGGATCGCCGCCCCCGCCGACATCAGCGAGGAAGATGCCAAAGCCCGCGCGCTGGCAAGTACCGAAGTCGCCCGCCACCTGAATGGCGACGCGCCGAAAAAGGTGGTTTACGTGGCCGGGCGCGGGATGATCAACATCGTCGTATAATTCCGAATGGAACTGTGCCTCTTCGCTTTGAGGGGGCAAAATCTGATCCATTGCACAGGAAAGGCGTTTACGATGACACCTGGCTTCGATAGTCCCCTGACCGGCAGGCTCGTGCGGCTTGGCGCTTTACCGCCCGACCAAGCAGCAGTTGTGGCACGTTGGGACGCCAATACCGAGTTCCACCGGATGATGGACGACGATCCGCAATATCCATTTTCGGTTCAGGCTTTGGCATTTCAATCGGAAATGCACCTGGGCGAGGATGGCAAAACGAGTTTCGGCTTTTCGATTTATGCGTTGGCTGACGACAAGTTGATTGGTACCGCAGGTTTATACTCGATTAAATGGTTGCATGGTCGCGCCACCGTTGGGATTGGGATCGGCGAACCGGATTATTGGGGGCATGGATATGGCACAGACGCCATGCGCCTTATTCTCAACTATGCTTTCCGCGAACTGAATCTATATCGGGTTGGCTTATTCGTGTTTTCCTACAATCAGCGCGCGATCCGTTCATACGAAAAATGCGGATTCGTGCGGGAAGGCGTCATCCGGGGTGTGTTCCAGCGCGACGGTCAGCGCTATGATCACATCTATATGGGCATTCTGCGCGAAGAGTGGGCGGCACAAAATCCCGCCACCTGAACGGTGACACACCGAAAAAGGTGGTCTATGTGGCCGGACGCGGGATGATCAACATCGTCGTGTGAGGCAGGCTCGTTGGCCGCTCCTGTATTTCGGATCACCCAAGGTTCACCGCTTGCAAGTTGTAATACGGGTTCCGGGTACAGACGAAATGAAATATCGGGCGCGTTCGACTCCCCCTCAGCCGTGAGTACGGAGAGGGGGTCGGAGGGTGAGGTGAATCTGGTGCGATTGAGATGTGGGTAATGGATAGACCTCCGGGAGAGGAAGGGCGGTTCTTTAGCGGTGCATCCGCTCGTAGCGCCCGACCCACTTCCAGTTCGACGTATCGCGCTCGTTCGGGCTGATGACCTGCGCGGCGTGCTGCTGCTGCTGATGCGTGACCAGCGTCGCCAGGATGGCCGCGATCTCGTCGTTGCTGCGATCTTCGGATTCACGCATGAGCAGCGGGTTATTTTCGATAAAGCCGATGTCCACTTTGCCGCTGATGAAGTGGTGGCTGTCCATCAGTTTTTGGTGGAAGGGCAGATTCGTCTTCAAGCCCATGATGCGATATTCGCCGAGCGCACGGCTCATGCGGCGGATCGCTTCGGGGCGGGTCGCGCCCCAGCAGACCAGCTTCGCCAGCATCGAGTCGTAGTACGGTGTCACTTCGTAACCCGCGTAAATGCTGCTGTCCAGCCGGACCCCTGGCCCCGTCGGCGCAAGGTGTACCGTGACCGTGCCAGTCGAGGGCAGGAAGCGGTTATACGGGTCTTCGGCGTTGATGCGGCACTCGATGGCATGGTTGGTGATGCGGATGTCGTCCTGACTAATATCGAGCCGCCGTCCACGCGCGATTCGAATCTGCTCGCGCACCAGATCGACACCCGTGACCAGTTCGGTGACAGCATGTTCAACCTGAATGCGCGTATTCATCTCCAAAAAGTAGAAGTTTTTGTTTTTATCGACCAAGCACTCGATCGTCCCGGCGTTAACATAATCGACCGCTTGCGCGGCACGCACGGCCATCTCGCCCATGCGCCGCCGCAAATCATCATCCAGGAAGGGGCTGGGCGCTTCCTCGACGAGTTTCTGGTGACGGCGTTGGATGCTGCAATCGCGCTCGCCGAGGTGAATCGTGTTGCCATACAGGTCGGCCAGAATTTGAAATTCGATGTGCCGCGCGCCTTCAAGCAGCCGTTCCAGGTAGACTGTACCATCGCCGAAGGCATTTTCGGCCTCCCGACGAGCGGCGGCCAGGGCGCTTTCGAGGTCTTCGGCGCGCCGCACAATGCGCATCCCTTTGCCGCCGCCACCCGCCGCCGCTTTAACCATCAGCGGGAAGCCGATCTCGTGATTGGCCGCGTGGATGATCGCGTCATCGCCGAGTCCCATCTCGGTGCCAGGAATGGTCGGCACGCCCGCTTTTTTGACGATGGTGCGCGCCGACTGTTTATCACCCATCGCGGCGATCGAATCTGGGCGCGGGCCGATGAAGATGATTCCCGCATCGGCACAGGCCGCGCTGAATGCCTCGCGCTCGGATAGGAAACCGTAGCCGGGGTGAATTGCATCCGCCCCGCTTTTGCGTGCCACATCGATGATCGTATCGATTTTGAGATAGCTCTCGCGCGGCGGCGGCGGCCCAATGTAATAGGCTTCATCGGCATAACGGACATGCAGCGCAGCGCGATCGGCGTCGGAATAGACGGCGACGGTGCGGATGCCCAATTCGCGGCAGGCGCGGATCACACGGACGGCGATTTCACCCCGATTGGCGATCAGCACTTTGGTGATCTGGCGCGAGGGAATCGGAGAATGGTCAGGCATAAGGAGTTCCTTTGCGGCTCGTTCAATGGCCGACGACATCCGCGACTCTACCCAAATTGACCGCAATCGCCAAGTCTGCCGAAGAACCGGGTGCATTCAGGGATGGGGGCGGGATTTGGGAATGGACAGACCCTTCTACCTGCGCCCCTGCCCTTGCCTTGCAAATAGGCTATAGAACCCCTCTATCCCCAGCCCTTTCCCCCACGCAGGCGGGGGGAAAGGGAGCAGACGCTTCTGCAAGCGTTCACAATCAGCAGGGCAGCGATACTGGTGAGGACACACAGACGGGGCAAAGGGCGCACCCGCTGGCTGAAGGACGTGGCTATCTCGGTCAGCGGTCGGCTGTGACTCCCCTTTCCTACCGCTTGCGTGGGGGAAAGGGGTGGGGGGATAGAGGGGTTCTATAGCCTGCCCCCATCATCCTTGAATGCACCCGAAGAACCTCACCCCCTGCCCCTCTCCGTCACCACGGAGAGGGGTGTTGTGCGGCGCGACGCCCCCTCGTCGTGGTGACGGACAAGGGTTGGGGATTGAGGGGTTCGACTTTGCAACAGTCCTGCCAAATCCGCCATATGCCTGCACAAATTGCAAAACGTGTTTATACTGATCGTATCATATCGATCTGGCGGAGTTATTTATTCATGTCCGATAAAATTCTGACGCGCAAAGGTTTCGTGAGCGCGGATTTCCTGACCGAAAGCTATCGCATCTCCGGTGAAGTGGCGCTCAAAAATCAACCGTTGGTCGATATGCTCAACGACAAGCTGACCGGTTTCATTCGCGGCGAAAACGTGTATGTCTCGCCCGTGCATGATCCAGCCACCTTTACGGCGCAGGGCGGGGTGGGCAACCTGCGCAAAGATAGGATCGGTTTGGTCGTGTTGGCGCGCGAGGAAGACGGCCAGTCACGCCACTCCTTGTATCAAACCCAGACCAGCCAGCCGACCACCTTCAGCTTGTTTGCGACCATGCCGGGCTTCGAGGTGCGCGGCGCACTGCGTCAAACTTCGCTGATCGATATTGAAAATATGCTAATGCAAAGCGTCGATCGATTTATTACAATATTTCGGGCGACGGCCAAAGTCACCAGCAATCCGGAGCTGCAATTCACGGGCGGCGCAATCCTCCTGAATCGGGAACTGGCAACGCTATTCTTTGTGGAAAAAATAGCGCCGGGCAGTCAGTAATTTACTGCGCAGCGCATTCGTTTCGTTCAACACGTACAGCATCACAGACAGGCAGGACACATGGCGCGAGTTTTGGTAATCGATGACGACGCAGGCCTTTTGCAGATGGTCAAGCTCATGTTGGAGCGCGAAGGCCACACTCCGATATTGGCCGAAGGGGGCGTCGCGGGGCTTCAGGCGGCGCAGACACAAGCCCCCGATCTCGCCGTGATCGATCTGATGATGCCCAATATCAGCGGCTATGATGTGACTCGCCAATTGCGCGCCAACCCGCTAACAACGGCGCTGCCCATCCTCATCCTGACGGCGCGCAGCCAGCCGATGGATAAGCAAATGGCGCTGAATGCGGGTGCCAACTCGTTCATGAGCAAGCCCGTCGTGGGCCGCGAACTGACCACACGCATCATCGAGATGCTGACGGGTCAAGCGCCGCCCATCGCCATGATGGGGAGCGTGGCCGCCGCGCCGCCGCCGGCGCCCCTACCACCGGTTCCGATGCCTGCCATGCCCGTCTTGCCACCTGCGCCGATTGCGCCCACGTCGGGCATTCGTCGCCTGCCCATTGGTGCGGATGCGCTGCCACCCCTACCCGCCATTGCACCGCCACCACCCGCTCCGCCCGTCGTCCAAGTCACCGCTCAGCCGATGACGCAGCCGATCTCTGGTTTGTTCCGGCCACCCGATAAGCAGCTTCCGGTTATCAGCGTTTTGGCAATGGGCAGCGGCGTGGGCGGGACGACGGTGGCGATCAACCTCGCCTTCACCTTCCGGCGGATGGTCGAGCGCGTCTGCCTGATCGATTTGAATATGTCAGGCGGCCAAATCGGCTTACAGCTTCAATTGCCCACGCGCACGTCATGGGCGGATCTGCTGCCGCTCGGCGAAAAGCTCGATACCCGCTCCGTCGGCCCCGCGATCACCCCGCATCGGCAGCCGGGTATCGGCCTGATCGGATCGCCCGCCACGCCGCCGCCCCAGCCGCTCAGTGCCGACGCAACAGTGGGGCTACTGAGCACGTTGGCACTCGGCTTCCAGCAGATCGTCGTGGACATCAATGCGTTGAATCCTTCGACGGCGGCAGCGTTGGGGGTTGCGCGCGCGGTGGTCGTGGTCATCAGCGACGATAACGCCGCCCTGCAATCGGTCGGGACGATCCAAGGCGCATTGCAAATGGCGCGTGTACCGCTGCCGAATGTGCGGTTGGTGATCAATCGCAATCGCCCGGAAATGGGCGTGAGCACGGCGGCCATCGCGGGGGCGTTTGGAATGCCCGTCAGCATGGAGCTGCCCTACGACGTGAATCAGCTTCAGGCGATTCGGCGCGGCATTCCGACGGTCGTCATGGCACCAGAGTCGCCGTTCGCGCAAAAGATGTTGCAAATCTGCCGCACCTTCGTGGTGGGCATGGCTTGAGCGCAGTTCGATGCAGGCGGACGCGGCAAGCCGTCGTCCCTACAAAAACCGCCATGCAACCCTTCTACCCTTGTGGGAGAGGGCAGGGGGTGAGGGGTTCTGCGCAATTTTCGATCGACTGAGTTTATTTTTTGACGCCCAGGGACCCATTGCGGTCGCGGAGTTTCAAGACCGCGCGCAGTTCGTCGGTCAGGCGCGGACGCAGTTCGTGTAACAGTTCGTAGGCCAAGTAACGCTGGCTGCGCACATCGAACGGCACGCCACCATCGCCATCTTTCAACTGCACCTCGTTGACGATCAGCACCGTGGGTACGCCGACGCCCCAGGCATAGCCCACTTCCAAAAACACGTTCGGGTTATTGCCATCCAGCAGCGCCACCACGAGCTTCGCATTGCGGATACGATCGCGGATTGTCTCGGTCACATCGCCCGTGTACGACGATTGATCGAGCCGAATGCACAGATGATCGACGTCCTTCACGGCGGGCTGTAAGGCGAGATAAAATACATCGTCATACTTGCGCGCGAACGGCATGGCGACGAATATCGACGGCGCATCGACCGAGGCGATGGGTTCGGTGGGTTCGGCGACATCCGGCGTGAAGACGATGCTCTGCGTAATTGTGAGCGATCCGTCGTCATCATCCGCATCGTCGTCGCTCAGGAACGTGGCGAGAATTTCGGTCAGTGCTTTGGAGCGATTGATATGGTTTTCGACGACGCTGATCCGTTCCAGCGAGGGTGGCACCGTGCCCGCTTCGGCGGCGGATAAGAATCCGAACAGGGTGGCGCGAAACGCTTCCGCCTCGTCGAAGCCCCAATCCGCGCCGTGGACGTTGACGGCCAAATGGCGCACGGGCGTCGCACCCTCGGCTTCGGCCAGCGCCGCCAGCGTCAGACGGCTCATTTCGCGGATGGTGTCGTAGGTGAAGTCTCGACGCGGCGGCAGCCCCACCATCAGGATCGCCTCGGCGCTGACGACCCCACCCGATGGCGTCATCAGCCAATGGCCGGGCGCGGGCGGCAGGGTGCGCAGCGGATTGTCGGCGGGCAGCAGATCGAGCACTTTGCGGGTCAAGGTGGTCAAGGCTTGCGGATATTTGACCGCCAATACATCCGATTTGAATTTGAGCGCGTTGCCGTGAACCACTTTGATCTCGAACCCGATTTTGCCAGTCATGCTGTGTCCGAATCCCAGGTGCGTGTGTAATTGAGGGCGAGTTTGTCTTGAATGGCCGCTTCCAAATCGATCGCGCTCAGGCTGGCGATTTGCAACAAATACAGGGCCACATCCGCCAATTCGGAAGCGAGCGCCGTTCGGTCTTGTATGTCGTCGCGCCACTGAAAATGTTCGAGCACTTCGGCGCTTTCTAATGCCAGCGAGATCGCTAGGTTGCGCGGCGTCTGCGGGCGCGGCGAATCGGCGGCATACCAACCTTTGCTGCGCACGAAATCGTGCATGGCGATCGTCAATTCAGGGAGTGTCATGGGCATAGCGGCGTAGGATAGCATTTTTAGCGGCGCGAGTCAATTATCGCCGCGCGTGCCTGAAATTGAATCTCCTGCCGCATCCGGTTATAGTACGCGAAACCGGATGCAATGAGGAGATTTTTTGATGCTGCTGCACACCGTCGAACGCCCTGCCGAAAACGAATACAACCCTTTTTACGCCGGATATGTCCGGCGCGTGCCGAATGATGCGATCTTTGATCTTTTCGCCGAACAGATCACGATACTGCAAGGTTTGCTCTCGCCCTTATCGCCCCAACAAGCCGATTTTCGTCCTGGTCCGTCCGAATGGAGCTTCAAAGAAGTTCTGGGACACGTTATCGATGGGGAGCGCGTTTTTGCTTATCGCGTTTTGCGCATTTCACGCGGGGATGAAACGCCGATCGCTGGTTTTGAGCAAAACGCATATGTCCGCGAGTCGAATTTTGGCGCGCGAACGCTGCCCGATTTGCTCGAAGAGTTCGATTTGCTGCGGCGTGCGAATACGCTTCAATTCAATCGCCTCACACCCGATGCCTTGCTCCGCTTTGGGACGGCCAGCAATGCCCCCGTCAGTGTGCGGGCGCTGCTGTATATCATGGTCGGCCATGTTGCCCATCATATCGAGAGCTTGCAGGTGGACTATCTGCCGAAGCTGTCGATCGTCGCTGCTCAATAATTGAAATGCGGATGCGGCCTGCCGCGTCCCTACAAAAGACGGTTTTGTAGTAGGGACGACGGCCTGCCGCGTCCGTTAATAGTCTTGGCGGTGCGGTGACGTTTTTCGCCGGAGCACGCGCCGTGCGCTACACTCAGCCATAATAGTGTTTGGTTATGGTTGTGTGAGGCTTTTGATTTTTCATGAATCCGATTCCGCCGTCACTTCCGCCCCAGTGTCTGAACCTCTCGACGGCCTGTCGCTGGACGTATTGGAACGTCGAAGGTGCCGCGCCGCTCCTCTATTTGCTGATGCTGATCGCGGTGATCATCTTCGGCGTGCGGTTGTGGCAGCGCATTAAGCTGTGGCGCACGGGTCAGGGCGAACTGCCGTTCGATCACCTCAAAGCGCGGATCGGGCGCGTCGGCAAGTGGGTGTTCGCGCAATATGGCATCCTGCGCCAGCGCGTCCCCGGCGCAATGCACGCTGCGATCTTCGCCGGATTCGTAGTCTTTTTCATCGGCACGGTGCTCGCCACTGTTGATTTCGATGTGACGCTGCCGCTGTTCGGGATCAAACTGCTGAGCGGAACATTTTACCTGCTCTACAAAGTCATCCTCGATGGTTTCAGCCTGATCTTCATGATCGGGCTGGGCATGGCACTGTATCGACGGCTGGCGGTGCGTCCTAAACGGCTGACCTATAGCCGACCGTTTACGGTGGTGCTGTTTCAATGGTGGCTGTTCGTGCTGACGGGGCTGGTGCTCGAAGCGTTGCGCATCGGCTACCTGACGGCGACGCTCGGCGATAAATTCTGGTGGGGACAATATTCGTTTGTGTCGTATTGGGTGGGACGGCTGCTGATCGCGCCCTCGACCGATCCGGGCTATTTGAATGCGCTACTGATCACCCACCGGGTCACGTGGTGGTTTCACGTTTTGCAGGTGTTCGTGTTCATCGGCACGCTGCTCGAAACGCCGCTGCGCCATATCATTTACAGTCCGCTCAATATCTTTTTCAGTTCGTTCAAGCCCGCCGGACAACTCGCCGCGCTCAACCTCGACGATGAAAAGATCGAGCAGTTCGGGGTGGCTGCGCTCACCGATTTCAGCGTGATTCAGCTGCTCAACGGCGACGCTTGCACCGAGTGCGGACGCTGCCAAGACGCTTGCCCCGCCTATATGGCCGGAACGCCGCTCAATCCCAAGCGCGTAATTCTCGACATCCGCGACAGCATGACGGCCTTCCAGGGTTTGTTGGCGCAGCCGGATGAACACCGCGACGAACTGCAAGTGACGGGCGTGCGAATCAGCGAGGACGCGCTCTGGGCCTGTACGACCTGCCGCGCGTGCGTTTACGAGTGTCCGGTGCTGATCGAGCACGTCGATAGCATCGTCGATATGCGGCGCGATCTGGTTTTGATGGAGGCCAAGCCGCCCGCCCAATTGCAAAATACGTTCACCAACGCCGAACGCGCGGGCAATCCCTGGGGCAATCGCGGCAGTCGCCTGGATTGGACAAATGGCCTCGATTTTGAGATTCCACTGCTGGCCGATGTGAAGTCCTGCGATGTGTTGTATTGGGTAGGCTGCGCGGGCGCTTTCGATCCGAACAGCCAGCGTACCGCGCGCGCCGTCGCCACAATTCTGAATAAGGCGGGCGTCAATTTTGCGGTGCTCGGCGATGAAGAAACCTGTCACTGCGAATGGGCACGGCGGGCGGGCAACGAGCCGCTGTATCAAGCCGGGGCGCAGTCCAACATCGAAACGATGGCGCAATATCAGTTCAAGGTCGTGATCACGCACTGCCCGCACTGTTTCAATACCTTCAAAAACGAGTTTCCGCAGTTCATGCCGAAGCTCGAAAACGGCAAACCCGCGTGGCAGGTGGCGCATCACACGCAATATATCGCCAAGTTGATCGCCGAGGGCAAGATCAAACCCGATTACAGCCGATCGAGCGCGCCAGAGCAGACAATCACCTATCACGATTCGTGCTACTTGGGGCGCTACAATGGCGAATACGATGCGCCGCGTGACATGCTCAAGGCGATCCCCGGCGTGAACCTTTTGGAGATGGCACGCAGCCGCGAAAAAGGCTTGTGCTGTGGCGGCGGTGGTGCGCAGGTTTGGATGGAGACGCACGCCGAACATCCGGTCAATCAGATTCGGCTGGAGGAGGCGATGGGAACGTTGGGGAGCGCGCCGGGGCACGCTGAATCCGAGGCATCCGGCACGATCGCGGCGGCATGTCCTTTTTGTACGGTGATGCTCGGCTCGGCAGCGCAGAGCAAAGGCATCACCGAGACGGTGAAAATCCGCGACGTGGCCGAGATCGTGGCGGCGGCGCTGTAGGGATTTAGGGATTCGCGTCACTCTACGTTTCTCCGTAATCACGGAAAGGGATCGAGAGCGTATTCTCACTATAATTTTGGGATGACCTCCCGTTACCAGGCGCAGTTGCTACGGCTAGATCATCAACGTCAATAACATTGTTCGGAAGGGTTTATATTGAAAACTCTATGGCTGCCGATTTTGAACCCTTTCAGGGCTGGCACGTTACTCGTTTTTTCGTTGTTGCTATCCCAATATCCCAGTGGGCACACGATAGCAGATCAGTCGTATTGTGTCCGTGTCATTGAAGGGGTGCCGGGTGGGCACACTTGGGTCGCTAACCCGCTAACGAGTTTATTCAAAGAAGATGTGCAATATGACATTGATCTGAATTTGACGGTCAATGCGCTCCCTTCGAGTGATCACAAATACGCGATTGCTTCTCACAATCTTAATGAACGTGCCGTCATATTCGAGAGTTCAAGCCGTCGCCCGATCAAAACGCTCGATCGCGTCCGAAATTTCGCATGGGCACCTGATAGTCAGACTTTCGCCTACACTTGGATGGATGATAGCTCTCGGTTATTGCTCACCATTGCGGATGTCCTAACTGATAATGTGAATACACGAGATATATCATATGTTCCGATCAGGGAAGTTTGGGATATTTCGTGGTCGGGCGACGGCCAATATATCGTCACAAGCCCGGCAGCCGATGAAGGCAACATTGATCCGATACGTTTTCGTTACTGGTCTCGGAAAACGGCAGCGCCCATTGAAATTGACACGAACTTAATCATGCTTTACCAACCACCCATATGGTCGCCAAATGATCATTCGCTGGCAGTTATGGGCAGTGATGCTGAGGGCAATTGGTATTTGGGCATTCTGACACCCCCAAGCGACAAACCCGTTCAGTTCAAATTACCTTCAAAATCTGATAATCCTGAAATCATATAGGCACCCGATGGCGCGCATCTTGCCTTTGGTTATCAGGGTGATAACTATGCCATCTTTTCACCAGACGGTTCAGCGATCTGGATGGCTGGCGAGGCTGACCAGCGACCAGTTTGGATGAGCGACAGTCAGGCACTATTTTTAACGACGACCCATTTTGCCAACTCCGGTCGGCTGACACTGTATGACACGCACGTTTTCCGTCTCGCCACACAGACGACTTTTACCATTATCCAAAATGCGGTTTCGCCGTTTCTTTATGGCTATCCCAATCTCCTCACCATTGTTCAAAATGGAAGGCAGTCGGTTCAACTAGTTAATGGTGACGGCACCCAGAATCGTGTCCTCGTTCTGGCTACCGACAACGTTTTTATGACCGAAACGATTGGTTTGCACACGGCAGTTGCCATCTGGCAAACCAACAACCGTTTTCATTTGAGTTGGATCGATATAAGCGGGGGCGACGCCCATCAACTCGATGAAACTGCAGATAGTTTACGGACCGAGTATGGGTGGGCGCGTGATAAATGGCTGTTTTACACGGGACTCGATCAAGGCAATTCCTATATTGCGAAACTTAACTTCGCAACTGGAGCGCATGTTCGCTTGATCGAGCATCTAAAACAAATCGTGTTCCTATACCAAGATTCAGGCGACGATGACCTAGTCCATTATTGGACAAAGACCGCAGACGGCCATTCTGCAATTTATACCTATCGGCTAGATGGCGGTGTGAGTCAGGTAAATCCGATCACGACAACGGATTTAGAATTGGAGGATGGTTCGTTGTACTGGTCTCCCAATCGAGAGCAAGCGATATTGCGTGCCAGTTCAACGGGTGGGCAAGCATTGTATCTACTGTCCCAACCCAACACTTCTCTCAGTATGATCAGTGGGTCCGGTACGCCGTTTGAGGACTTCGGTACGATTCAATGGTCTCCCGACGGCACGATGTTTGCTTTTGTCCAGGGCGTCGATACCCGTTATGCACGCGTTGAGGTTTATGCGGCTAATGGATCGCCCATTCGGCGTATTGGCACATTCCCGTCAGAAGGTGTTGCGGTTCTTGGAATGGGCTGGACGGTGTGTCAATGATCAGTTTCAGTGGTAATTTCTCGCCTGAGGCGCTTACTCTCTGACGCCTGAGTCCCTCACCCCACGCTCCCTCTCCGTAACGCTGGATAGGGAGCATGATTAGCGAGAATCAGGTGGCGAGCAGCTTCTCGCGGCGCTTCTGTTCCTTTTGACGCTCTTCGTTGTTGAGCACGCGCTTGCGAACTCGCAGATTTTGCGGTGTCACTTCGAGCAGCTCGTCTTCAGCCAGAAACTCGATGCAGTAATCGAGGCTCATATTGCGCGGCGGCGTGAGCCGGATCGCTTCTTCGGCGAAACTCTTGCGCATGTTGGTCACATGCTTGGCTTTGGCGACGTTGACGCTCAAATCTTCGGGGCGGATATGCTCGCCGACGACCATGCCCTCATAGACCTCGGTTTGCGGGCCGATGAACATGGAACCGCGCAGTTGCGCGCCATCCAAGCCATAGGAGGTGGCGACGCCCGTTTCCCAGGCGACCAAACTACCGAACTGACGCCCTGGAATCGCTCCGGCATAAGGTAGATAGCTGTGGAACAGGCTGTTGATCTGCCCCATGCCACTGGTGGCCGTCATGAACTGCTGCCGGAAACCGAGCAGCCCGCGCGTGGGCACGATATATTTGAGGTAGGTGGTGCCGTGCTCGGTGCGCATATCGTTCATCAGGCCGCGCCGACCGCCCAACAGTTCAACGATCGTCCCGACCGCCGATTCCGCCGATTCGATATGTACTTCCTCAAACGGTTCGAGCGTTTCGTTGGTGGCGGCATCGCGCCGATAAATCACTTCGGCTTTGCTCACCTGGAACTCGTAGCCTTCGCGCCGCATCGTCTCGATCAAAATGCCGAGGTGAAGTTCACCGCGCCCGCTGACCACGAACTGATCGGGCTGCTCGGTGTCTTCGACCCGCAGCGCGACGTTGTGCTGAAGCTCGCCATACAGCCGCTCGCGCAGCCGCCGCGAGGTGCCCCAGCCGGTTTTGCCTTCGCGCCCGGAAAACGGCGACGTGTTAACGCCAAACGTCATGCGCACCGTCGGCTCTTCGACGCGGATCGGCGGCAGTGCCCGCGCATCGGCGGGATCGGCGATGGTGTCGCTGATGGCGACCACATCGAACCCGGCAAACGCACCAATGTCACCCGCTCGCAGTTCTTCGGTTTCCTGGCGCGCGAGGTTGTGGTAAGTGAACAGGTACGTGATCTTGCCCGTGCTGCGCTCGCCCTGGGCGGTGATGCGGACGACGCTCATGCCGCGTTTCATCACGCCGGAATACAGCCGTCCGACGCCGATTTGACCTTTGTAGTCATCATATTCGAGCGTCGTAATCAACAGCCGCGCGGGCGCATCAGGATCGACATCGGGGCCTTTAACTTTCGCCAGGATCGTCTCAAACAGCGGCGTCAGATCATCGGCCAGCGCATTCGCTTCGTAGCCTGCGCGCCCGGTCAATCCGATCGCATAAACGACCGGGAAATCAGCCTGTTCTTCGCTCGCGCCGAGTTCGATGAACAGATCGAAGGTTTCGTTGAGCGCCTCGGATGGCCGCGCATTCGGGCGATCGACCTTGTTGACGACGACAATGATGCGCAAGCCCATTTCGAGCGCTTTACGCAGCACGAAGCGCGTTTGTGGCATCGGACCTTCGACCGCATCGATCAGCAGCAGTGCGCCATCGACCATATTGAGGACGCGCTCGACTTCGCCGCCAAAATCGGCGTGGCCGGGCGTATCGACGATATTGATCTTGATGCCCCCCCAGGTGACGGCAGTGTTTTTGGCGAGGATCGTAATACCGCGTTCGCGCTCGATGTCGTTCGAGTCGAGAATCCGCTCACCGGCGGTCTCGTTGTTACGAAAGACTTTTGATTGTTTTAGCATTCCATCCACGAGCGTCGTTTTGCCGTGGTCAACGTGCGCAATGATCGCAATATTCCGAATATCGTTCCGTACTTCGCTCAACCCAACCCCCACATGTGAAAATCGGCTCAATTATACCAGATAACCCGGCATTGTGACAAAGTGCCGTCGCCACCCCCACCGTCAGCTCGTTCGCGGACGCGGCTTGTCATGTCCGCGATTGGCACATATCAGCCTATAATAGAGGCAAAAATAATCTGAATGCAATTCCCCTTATGAGCGCTCAAACTAGCCCGCCCGCCCGCTACAATTTGGCGTACCTGCAAGAAGAATCGCTAATGGTCGTCATAGTCCTCAGCGCTGCCGTCGGCTATGTATGGCTCTGGGCCAATATTTGGCCGATCACGGGACTGCATCTGGCCGTTTACTCGTGGATCGGCAGCGGCTTATTGGTGCTGGGCGCGCTGCTCGGCTATCACTGGCGAGCGACCCATCCGAAATGGGCGGCCTATCTGGTTACGCTCAATTTGTTAGCCGCGACCACCTGCCTGATCGTGAGCATCAAAAACCCGACGCTGGTTTACCTGTTCACGCTGCCGATCATTTTTGCCAGTGTGCTGCTCAGCCGTCGCGGATTATTCGGCGTGGCCCTCTTGACCACCGCGATCGTGATCGGCTTGCCATTCGTCGCTCCAAACGGGGCTGGCGACGCGCTGCTGCCACTGGCGATCCTGGTTTGCCTGACGGGCGTATCGTGGCTGTCGGCGCGCAGCCTGCATACGACGCTGGCATGGTTCGGCGATGCCTACAACAGCGCCTATCACAATGCGCGGATCGCGCGCGAACACGAGGCGCAACTGCGAATCGCGCTCAAGTCGCTGGACGAAATGACTTCGCGGCTGGAACGCGCCAATCACACCTTGCGCTTGGAACGCAATCAGGCGGAGGAAGCGCGCCGCCTCAAACAGCAGTTTGCCCAGACGATCAGCCACGAACTACGTACTCCGCTCAACATCATCGTCGCCTTCACCGATCTGATGGCACAGTCGCCGGAATATTATGGGCTGTCGCTGCCCGCGCCGTACATGCGCGATCTGAGCATCATTCACCGCAACGCCAAACATCTGCAAATGTTGGTGAACGATGTGCTCGACTTGGCGCGTATCGAGGCGGCGCAAATGGTCGTCATTCCCGAAGCGACCAACCCGGCTGATCTGGCGCAGGAAGCGGTGCAAACGGTGCGCAGCTTGGTCGAAACGCGCGGCCTGACCTTGCAAGTAACCGTCGAGCCGGATTTGCCGACCTTGTGGGTCGATACCACCCGGATTCGGCAGGTGCTGTTCAATCTGCTCAACAACGCGGCACGCTTCACCGAGCGCGGCTGCATCACGGTCACGGTGGAGCGGCGCGCCGAAGAGGTGTTGTTTTCGGTACGCGATACCGGGGCCGGCATTGCGCCCGAAGATATTCCGCGCCTGTTCGTCGAATTTCAGCAGCTTAACACGGGTACGCACCGACAGTTTGGCGGCGCTGGCTTGGGACTCGCCATCAGTCGGCGCTTCGTGGAACTGCATAACGGAAAGATCGGCGTCGAGAGTCAGGTCGGTCAGGGCAGCACTTTCTATTTTACACTGCCGATCCGCCGCCACGATCTGGCTGCCTCGACTCACGCCGACGAATGGCTGCCGCTCGATACGCCCACGCCTGCGGACGAGGTGCTCCCGGTGGTATTGGTGGTGACGCGCAGCCCTTCGGCGGCATCATTGCTCAGCCGACGGTTGCTTCACTGCCGGACGGTGGTCGTGCAAACGCTGGGTGCCGCCGCCCAAGCCTGCCAACATCTCCAGCCGCACTGCGTGATCCTCGATACCGCGCTTGAGCCATACACCGCCGAGTCGTTGCAGGGATTGGCGCGCGCATGGGACATCGATAACAGTCTGTTGATCGCGTGTCTGCTGCCAGGGGAAGCACTGCGCCAAAAACAGTTGGCGGTACATGGGTATCTGGTCAAACCCGTTTCCGCCCAGACCATCCGCACCGTGTTGGATCAATTCGAGCAGCCCATCCGGCAAGTGCTTGTGATCGATGATAATCACGATTTTGCGTTGATGTTGACGCGCCTGTTGAGCGATCCGACGCATCCTCGCCGAGTGATCAGCGCCTATAACGCGCAAGAGGCGTTGGCGCTGCTGGAAGTTCACCACCCCGATCTGATCTTTCTGGATATTCAACTGCCCGATATGAACGGGATTCAACTGCTCGGACGGATTCGGGAACGCGCCGCTTTTGCGCAGATTCCGATCGTGGTGCTGTCAGGCGAAGACGAGGCCGAAATAGGTGACGCGCGCGATCAGGCGCTGCTCCTGACCAAACCTGCGGGCTTGACGCTGAGCGATACCCTGCAATTCGTTCAGGCATTGTTGACGCATAGCGCGAAGTGATCGGAGCGCACAAACGAGGCGCAACAGGCCGCATCCGCTATTTGCGCAGGTCAGTAGATGCGGATAAAGTGTATCCACGATTGGAGCGTGCTATGCGCCGTTTGTTGTTTGCCGCCGTTTTGATTATTACCGTCATTGGCTGCACCCCGGCAACACCCACGCCCACTGCCACCCCGACCCTCATTCCAACGTTGCCACCATTTCCAACAATTACTAAAACCCCAACCAGTACGTATACTTCTACCTCAAGTCCGACTCCGCGGCCTCTATGTACGAACGTCACGCTCGATAGTGCCGCATCCAGCGTCCAGTTAGGCTATCTCGATCTGGTGATCAAAAATAATAATCCAGCTCCGGTCTATCTGGCGGGCGGCACGATCAAGTGGAATCAGGTGAGTAAGCAGCCGGGCATGTACCTCGACCACTTCTATATCGGTGCTGCTTTCAACGCTTGGTCCTATGTCAACAGTGGCAGCTTATCACCGGGATTAGGCATGGGCAGTTACACCATCCCGAGTCCGTCCCCGAATGGCGAGCAAGGCAATGGGTGGGCACACGCCAATTCGCCGTACTATCTACAGCGCAACTTCGCGGCCAACGCGACCAGTCATTTGAAAATCTACTTCGCAAATTACTCAGTCCCCAATGACTTGAGAGAGTCGTTCAATTTCCCCGACTTTGTGGGCACACAGATCGTGATCGATTTGACGGGCAACGGCGCGCCGTATTCGTGCGTGCTGACGCTCAATGGCCCGACACCGACGCCCCACCCGACTTATCACCCAACCGCCACACCGACTGCCACGTCCAGCCTATTCTAGCCGCCGAAGATATAGGTATCTAAAAAGGCGTTGCGGAATTTGCCATCGGGATCGTAAGTGCGCAGCAGGTCTCGAAAGTCCGGCAGCTTCGGATACAGCGTGGCCAGTTGACTCGCGGGCATTGTAAACAGCTTGCCCCAGTGCGGACGGGCGTCGAACGGCGCGAGCGCGGACTCGATCAACGGCAGCACGCCCTTGACCGCAGGCCAGTTCTTTTGCCACGTAAAGTGAATCGCCACACAGTCCTGTTTATAAAACGGACTCATCCACAAGTCGTCGGCGGCAACCGTGCGAATCTCGGAAATCTGCAAAATCGGCGATATGTGATCACGCAAGCCGTTGATCGCGTGCAAGGCGGTAATCGCGTGCGGGCGTGGCACCAGATATTCGCTTTGCAGTTCCTCGCCGCTGCTGGGCGTGAAGGCCAGTCGGAAGTGCGGCAGGCGTTCGTACCAGGGGCCAGGAACACCCAATTGTTCGGTACAGTTGATCGCTGAAATACCTGGGAGCGGGTGGAGTTTGGCAAGGGCACGCTGCGCACCGAACCATTCGGCGGGCGGCTCGAACGTTGGCGAAATATCCGCGATGCGCCGTTTCAGCCAGACCTGATTGATCGACTCGCCGCGCCAATCCATGAAACTACTGACGCTGTAGGCGCTCGAAGTGATCTCGTCGAAATGATCGGCGAATGGGTTCAGCGGCAGCTTTTCGTAGACATCCTGGCGTACCTCGAAATGGGGCACCAGATCGAGCGTGAGGCGGGTCACGATCCCGAGTCCACCGAGCGCGACGACCATCCCCGCGAACGTATCGCCGTGTTGCTCGCGGGAGAATATCCTGAGCGATCCATCGGCGGTCACGACTTCGAGTGCGGATACCGCCGTCGCCAGCGAGCCGTTATGGTTGCCGGAGCCATGCGTCGCCGTCGCTGATGCACCCGCAACGGATATATGCGGCAACGATGCCAGGTTCGGCAGCGCATAGCCCGCGCGGTTCAACTGCTCGCACAGCTGACCATAGCGCACGCCGCCCGCGATGGTCACGGTGTGGCGCGCGTGATCGATCGGCCCGACCTGATCGAAATGCTCGAGCGAGATCAGATCGGCGGGCGTGTCGGCGATCGCGTTGAAGGAATGCCGCGAGCCGAGCGCCCGCACCTTTTGGCTGCCGCGCACCAAATCCTGCACTTCTTCGAGCGTGCGGGGCGCGTGTACCCTGGCCGCCCTGTACGTGATGTTATCCGCCCAATTGTGCTGTCGTTCAGGCACTTTCGCGGTCTCCATCAATTCACCACCTTGAGCCAGCCGCCATCGATGTAATAGCTGGAGCCGACGCAATAACTGGCGCGCGGCGAACACAAAAATACGAACAAATTAGCGATCTCGTCGGGGCTGGCGAAGCGGCCAATCGGCGCGTTATCCTTCGCAATCTTTTCGAGATACTGCTGCGGCGTGATGTCTTTGCCCTGCGTCAAAATCGTGGCGGTTTTGAGCCAATCGGGGGTCATCACCAAACCCGGATTGATCAGATTGACGCGAATGTTGTACTGGATGAACTCGTTGGACAGGCATTTGGTGAACATCGCCAGCGCCGCTTTAGTCGTGTTATAAATCGGCTCATAGCCCAACGGTTGAGTCGCGCAGATCGACCCGTTGTTGAGGATTACGCCGCCGCCGCGTTTCTGCATCGACGGCGCAAATCCGCGTGACAAGCGCACGGCGGCCATCAAATGCAGATCGATATAGTATTGCCAACGCGCATCCGAGGCTTCGAGGATCGTCTCCTCGCTGCCCGTCCCCGCGTTGTTGATCAAAATATCCGCGCCGCCGAATTTCGCTTCAGTGGCCGCGATCAGCCGATCGATGCCCTCAGACGTGCTGACGTCGGCTGCGACGCCAATTACCTGCACGCCGTGCTTTTTTTGGATGGCGGCGGCCTGTTCGAGCAGACGCGCTTCATCGCGGGCGCACAGGGCGAGGTGCGTCCCTTCGGCTGCCAGCCCTTCTGCGATTGCCAACCCAATGCCGACGCTGCCGCCCGTGATCACGGCGACCTTATCTTTGAGGCCGAGGTCCATAATAATGAGTCTCCGAATATTGAATTCGACTATTTTCAGCGTTCCATTGGCAATGCTATCGCGGGAAGGCGGAAAGCCCAAAATCAACCTCACCCCCCAGCCCCCTCTCCGTAATCACGGAGAATGGGAGTCGAGCCACCGCGTCTCCGCGATTTTGCGTAATCTATCGCCGCACATCGAATAGAAATTGGGCAGATCGCCCCTCTCCGTGATGACGGAGAAGGGACGGGGTGAGGTGAATCTGTGAACGCTAGGGTTTTTCCGCATCCCAGCCCAGGCTGATCCGTCCGCGCGCGGGTTCGACGTTCAAGATCGTGATCGAAATCACATCGCCGACGCTCAACACCTGACCACGCGGAATCTGGCTGCTGTGCAGGAGTCCGTCCTGCTTCACGCCAATATCCACGAACGCGCCAAAATCGACCACATTGCGCACCGTTCCGCTCAGCGCGACGCCCGGTTTCAGATCGTCCATCGACAGCATGTCGCTGCGCAGAAGCGGCGCGGGCAAATCTTCGCGCGGATCACGCCCCGGCCTGATCAACTGCTCGAAAATATCGTGCAAGGTCGGCACGCCCGTATCCAGCGCCGCCGCCAATGTTTCCACCGATTCCGCTTGCCGCAAAGCCGTCAACGCTTCGCCACGCGCTTCGATCGGCGTTTTAGGCGAGAGGCTTGCGCGCTTCAGCACCGTCTCGGCGATCGGATAGCTTTCGGGGTGGATCGCGCTGGCATCCAGCGGATTATCGCCCGCGCGCACCCGCAGAAATCCTGCTGCTTGTTCGAACGCTTTTGGCCCCAAGCCCGACACTTTGCGCAATGTTTTGCGATCGGGAAATGCGCCGTTTGCGTCCCGATAGGCGACGATGTTATCCGCCAGCTTGGGGCCGATCCCGGCGACGTGTGTGAGCAGCGCGACCGAGGCGGTATTCAGGTCTACACCCACGCGATTGACGACCGTCTCGACCACGCCATCGAGCGTCCGGGACAGTTCTTTTTGATCGACATCGTGCTGATATAACCCTACGCCGATCGACTGCGGATCGATCTTGACGAGTTCGGCCAGCGGGTCTTGCACGCGCCGCGCGATCGATACCGCGCCGCGCAAGGTCACATCCAAATCCGGCAGTTCGGCGCGGGCGAGCGGACTGGCGCTGTAAACGCTGGCACCCGCCTCGTTGACGATCATGTAATGCACCGAATCGCGCTCGCGGATCAGGTCGGCGGCAAGCTGCTCGGTTTCGCGGGAGGCTGTCCCATTGCCGATCGAGATCAGCGTCACCCCGTGCCGATCGATCAGCGTGCCCAAAACGCGCAAGGCGGCGTCGCGCTGACGCTGCGGCTCGTGCGGGTAAATGGTCACGGTTTCGAGTACCTTTCCGGTCGCGTCCACGACCGCCACTTTGCAGCCCGTGCGGAAGCCCGGATCGAGACCCAGGACGGTACGCTCGGTGAGCGGCGGCTGGCTGAGCAATCCGCGCAGATTCGCCGCGAATACCTGGATCGCGTGCGCCTCGGCGTATTCGGTGAGCAGGCGGCGCACATCGCGTTCGATGGCGGGCAAAAGTAAGCGATGGGCAGCGTCATCGATCGCCAATTCAAGTTGGGCGGCCAACGGCGAACGTGAATCAGCCCGAAAGCGGCGCTGGATCGGCTCGCGCCAATCCCGATCGGCCACGTCAAGCGCGACGCGCAGCACTTTTTCGGATTCGCCTCGGTTGATCGCCAAAATCTGGTGCGGCTTCAAATGATCGATGCGGGGCTTGAAATCGTAGTACATCGAATAAATGGCTTTGGGATCAGGCGCATCCGCGATTTTCGAGCAAGTGAGCGCACCATAGCGCCGCGCCCGGTCACGTACCGCGCCGCGTACCTCGGCATCGTCGCTGATGGCTTCGGCCACGATGTCGCGCGCACCCGCCAACGCTTCATCGGTGGTGGGCACCTGATCGTTGAGGAAAGGCGCGGCCAGCGCATCGACGGAGCCTGATCGCTGTATCTGATTCAAGATCAGATCGGCGAGTCCCTGCAAGCCTTTTTCACGGGCGATGCTGGCGCGTGTGCGACGTTTTTGCTTGTATGGTAGATACAAATCTTCCAGCGCCGCGATGGTCCCCGCCGCCGCGATCTGCCCTTCGAGCGTGGCTGTCAGCTGACCCTGCTCGTTGATCTCAGCCAGTATCGTGCGGCGGCGATCATCGAGTGCGCGGAGCCGTTAGAGCTGGTCGATCAAACGGCGATTCTGATCTTCATCAAGGCTTTCCGTCGCTTCTTTGCGGTAGCGCGCGATAAATGGCAGTGTGTTGCCCGCGTCGAGCAGTTCGATGGTGGCCGCGACTTGTGCCGGACGCAGCGCCAGTTCCGCCGCGATAATCTGTGCATAATCAGAGGACATCAACACCTCATCATAAAACCGTAGCGAGATCGAGAGTTTACCGAACTTTTTTAGTTACTAAACGCTGATAAGTCATTGGCATCGTTTACCAGTGTGCGTTGCAGGTTATGCAACGTGGGAAGTTCTCCCAACGCACGCATCCTTAACGGCGATCTCTTTGATCTTTGATCTGAAATGGAATCTCTTTGGCCCAGTCTGGCAGTTCGGCCAGGATAATTTTCGCTACCTCTATCCAATGTGGACGCGCCGCGTCGAGGACATTAAGATCGGCGATCGTCTGGTTATAGACATAAACATAGCGCAATGTGCCGAACCATACGGAACACTTTCCGCTGTTCTGCCGTGGGATAGATTCTGATCTTTTGCGATTTCGTCACGGTACTTGCGGAGGCCGGGCATTCGGGCAGCAAGTATATTGTAGATCAGGAGTGGATGTCAACAGTAGGCTGGACGGAGGCCAGGGCAATTGCGTCTAAAATGAATAGGGTAAAGGAGCCCTCTGGTGGTAGAGTAGTGGCCTATTTGGAGGAAGCCATGAACAATACCAGCATAATTAGCCACTTTGCCACGTTACCCGATCCGCGTATCGAACGGACAA
>JBBRMW010000018.1:0-39209 GCA_038230635.1 Aggregatilineales bacterium
CAGGGTACAGCGTTCATTCACACAGGCTAAAGCTTCCAGCGCTGGTCGGGGGTGGGTTGGTGGGTTGGTATTCATACACCCCATCCTACCTCACCCCGCCGCCAAAATCCCGTAGGTACGTGATAATCTCACATCACTACCGTCCAGAGATACAACGTGAGTTGGGAAACTTCATCAAGCTGATTGCCGCCATACAATTGCAGTCCAGAAGGGGCACGGCGCAATCGCTTGACAAGGATTTATCAGAGGGTTAAGCTGGTGGCATAGGCGAGTACAGTCGTGCTGATAACACGGCTGCACTCTAAGCCAATGCACTATCGTCGCTAGCGCACCGACCTCCGGCAAACTCTATCGTGTCGGCGGTGGTTGTGCTACCACTGTTCGATTAAGAAAGTGAGTTTGTCATGACCTCCAAGAAACAGCCCCAACCTGTCACCCGCGATATTGCCTTATGTTACGTTCGCCTTTCGCTTACCCGCGACGAAAGTGATCTCAATAGCCCAGAACGCCAGCGTGCCAATATTCAAGCCGAATGCGATCGGCGCGGCTGGAAAACCGAATGGTATGAAGACGTCGAAGGGCATAAATCGGGCACGCAGGAGGACAATCGTCCGGGCTGGCTGGCGTTAAAGGCGCGGCTCGGAGACCCTGATGTGGCAGCCATTGTTGCCAACGATCTCTCCCGTCTACACCGCAAAGGATGGCGCGTAGGCAGCCTGATCGATTTTATTGAACAGCATAACGTCGGCCTAGTCCTCGCTGCACCTGGACGAAACCTTGATTTATCCGGCGCTGGCGGAAAAATCAGCACCATGATCATGGCGCTGATGGATGAGTATTACGCCACGGATACGTCGCAAAAGCAGAAGGATAGTGTTCAATATCGTCATACGAAGGGCGTTATCGTAGGCCGCATACCGTTTGGCACGATTCGTAAAGAAAATAGTCTGCTTGCGCCATCGCCCGATGGCGTTTGGTTGCTGCCAGATGGAACCTTTGTCGAGGGCCAACAGAATCAATCCACGCCACCAGAGGCAATTTGGAGGGGTTTTGCGGACGCAGTTCATCGTTGTATGGAACTCTTCCTTGAAAACAGACATGGCCGTCGCAAACTTGCCGACATGCTGAATGCCGAGGGTTATCGATTCAGGAATGTCGATGGTCAAATAGCGCTGTTTGATCCAGATGACATCAGGCGTATCGTTTCCAACTGGGTTGAATATGGTGGCGGCATCATCAAAAATAAACGCCAGAATCGGCGCGCGAGGGATGTCACGCCTGCGAATGCAACTTTGAATCCAGCACGGGCCGTTTTCGATGTGGATTTTTGTTATGACGTGGGACGTATCATTCAAGAACGCACGCGAGATCATAAACGCACGCCAGATAATGCCGTCCATTTGGACGCCACCGCCTATCCTTTGTCAAAGCTCATCTTTTGTGCGCATTGCGAGCAGTTAGCCATTGAAAGTGACAATGCAGCGGCACGCAGCCATCTTCGGGGAAAGACCGGCAATAATGTTGTGGCACGTCGGTATCGTCACGATACAGAACGAAAGTGCCCGGCCCACACCCGTTCCGTTAAAGCCGATCTGCTCGAACGCGATTTCTTGTTACTGATCGAGAGTCTGTCGATAAACCCTGACTCGTTGCCCCTCTTGCTGCAAGCGCTTGATCACTTCAACAGCCAAAATCGGACGGAAGATCACAAAGCGGCGGTGCAAGCAGAAATTGCGCACTGGCGACAGCGGACAAAGAATGCCGATTTGATGTTTTCAAAAGCACGGATGAGCGAAGAAGATTGGCTTTATACCCACGCGGAGGCAGACACTGAAATTGCGCGTTTGCAAACAGACATTGTGGAACAGCGGGAAGCGGAAGTTGCCTTAAAACTCACCACCGAGATTGTGGCAAATTTGGCGAATAATTGGAAGGACGCAAACGGGGAAATGAGACGCTCGCTTGCGCACAGCCTGTTCGATTACATCATCTATGATCTGGATACACAGCGAATCGTGAATTTCAAGTTGAAACCGTGGGTGCAACTGCTGATGCAGCTCAAGATAACGCTGTCACGCGATGCCCCGGAAAATGAAAAACCCTCCAACACTGATGAGCGCAAGAGGGTACTCTGGTGTGGCTGGAGGGGTTTCAGAACCAAACAGCACTCTTGCCATCGATCCAGGATGCGGAGCGCTTTGTCCTCCACCGGCTCTACAGCGGCGACAAAGGTGCATGGCAGACCCGTGAAAAGCACGAGCGCAATGCCGAGATTTATAGGCGTTATCAAGCGGGAGAAGATAGCATAGCGCTCGGTCGGGCATTTGGGCTGTCAGATAGGCGCGTGCGAGACATCATTGAGAAGCAGCGTAACATCAGAAACTCCGGATAGTTGCACAGTAGCCAGATCAGTGGATTGCAATCTTGCAATGCCGAAGAATTGGAACTGCCTAAAACGTTCAGACTGCTGTCATTTTGCGGTAAAATAGCAGCATTGAGAGAAAAACGGAGAGGGTAATGCAATGTGGCGACATGGTGATGTTCTGATCGCATCTGTAACCAACCTACCGGAAAATGCCGAACTGCGTTTCGATGGAATTCTGGCGCGTGGTGAGCAGACAGGGCATATGCACCGCATTGAAACGCCCGAAACGGCTGAACTGTGGGAACTCAACGGTGAGCTTTTCATGCGGGTCATGGCGGATGCGGCGCGAATCATTCACGAAGAACATGAGCCGATAACGCTCCCGCGTGGTGTATATCGCATCTGGCAGCAGCGCGAATATACTCCTGAAAAGATACGTCGTGTCACGGATTGACCAGCCAGACCAATGGATTCAGGGGAAATCAGCATGGAATGGATTGATGCGCAGACCGCGAAACAATTGATTCTGAGCGGACAAGCTCCAGCCGGAATGCACGTCAAGGGGCACCTGGATTTCACGGCGAGCGAGCAACTCAGGACGCTCCCGGTAGACCTCGACGCCCAGCGATTAACCCTGGACAGTGCCCCTTACCTGGAAGCGTTGCCCGATGGGTTGAGGTGCTACGAGCTTTCTGCACAGCAGAGCCGCTTCACAATGATTCCATCGGATATAACAGTGGAATACCGTCTCAACCTGTCCAATTCCAGGTATCTGACCCATTTGCCGACCGGGTTGAAAGTCGGCTCCCTGGTCTTGCGCGGTTGTACGGCTATGACTTCCCTCCCCGACGGTTTGGACGTTTATTTTCTCGACATCGCCGGCTGCACGAATTTGGTCGCGCTGCCCGAACAGGCAACTATCCGAATCGGTAACCTCATCGCGCGCGGATGTACCCGGTTGCGTGCGCTCCCGACCTGGTTGACCAATCTTTCCCAGCTTGATGTGTGCGATTGCACGAGCCTGTGCGAACTCCCCGAAGGTTTGCGCGTCGGTTCCTGGGCGGACATCGCGCATACGCAAATCACGACGCTCCCCCAATCGATGAAGGGAACACGGCTGCGCTGGCGCGATGTGCTGGTCGATGAGCGCATCGTCTTCCACCCGGAAACGATCACGGTGCAAGAAATTCTCGATGAAACGAACGCTGAGATGCGCCGCGTATTGCTCGACCGCAAGGGAAACGCCGCCTTTATCAAAGAGGCGCACGGGGAGGTGCTGTACCAGGATACTGATCCGGGTGGAGAGCGAAGACTCCTGCGCGTCCCCCTCACGAGCGATGAGCCGCTGGTGTGCCTCGAAGTACGCTGTCCTTCAACGGCGCGCCAATATCTGCTGCGTGTGCCGCCCACGATGCAAACCTGTCATCAGGCGGCAGCCTGGATTGCCGGGTTCGATAATCCCGACGATTATCGGCCACTCGTGGAAACCTGATCGCTCCGTTGCGGCGTCGTTGATTGCCAGATCGGTGAGGTCGGAATGCGCTCAAGTACGCCATCTCCAAAAGTTTCGTACAGATGCAGGTCATTCATGTGAACGTACCCGATATGGCAGCCGCAGGTCTGGTTTGTGCAGGGTTCTCGGCGCAAGCCCGCTTCCAGACTGCCATCGTACAGGTTGCCGATCTTCGTCTTGATGAAATGGCAGCGCCGCACGTTTCCATCACCGTCTACCGAAATGACGCCGTGTCCGGCGCGGCAGTCGCGCCCTAGGCTGGGATGGTACTGATTATTGATCGGGAACAGCGGATCGACCGCCTCAAAATGGGCGATCTCATCGGCTGTGTAATAGTCGGTCTGGCGCTTATAGGCGTTGATCCAGAGATAGCTATGCGACGGGAGCCGCTGACGCAGGGCGTCAATCTGCGCTGCGTGTTCCTTTAGCCCCACAACGCCAACACTAAAGCGCACGCCGCGCCGATCCAATTCCGCGCAGCGATCAAGAAATGCGGTTAGGGTCGTTTCGGAAGGGTGATAGGTTGCCCAAAGTGCGAACTTTTGCTTATCGCACCGATCCACCCAATCCAGACGGCATGACAAATTGGTCTGGATCGCTACTTTGACGACATTGGGCAAATTGCTCAGGTGACTGAGTGCTTCCTGGTAACGCCGCCGAATCAGCGCCTCGCCCCAAGGCGTGAATAAGATGGCGATCTGGTCATCGCAGCGACTTTCAACCCAATTGAGGAAACGATTCAGGGCGAGTTCGTCTTGTCTGTGTTCCGCGCGCGTTTCGGCGTGTTTGGCGAATGGACAATAGGTACAGCCGTAATTGCAGCTTGATAAGGGGCCGCGATACAGAATTGACAGGTTCATCGCGGTTCGTAATCCTCCATCATCGAGCGCACTTCGGTTGAATATAACCAGGGGCCAATCGCGTCGGACTGCTCTAACCCGGCGGCGTTGAGGCGCAGCCATTCGGTGTTCATTTCGGCCAAGCCGTGTTTGAGCAAATCGGAAAGTTCGGGCAAGTCATCCCATACCGAACTGCCAAACCATTGTTGATAGGCCGCAAAACTTAATCCATCGGCCTCCAGAATGGATTTGATCACGTATCGTCGCCGCTGTTCCTCTGTATTGAGGCGCACGCCATATGGCACGATGCGAAAATCAGCATCCGACTTCGCCAGATAATCATCGAGAATCGCCCGGATGCTATGCGACCCGACCGCGTATTCGCCTGAATAATGGAGGGACTTGGTATAGGAGCGCGCCCCGCAACCCAAACCCACCATGCCATCTTCCTGAACACAGTAGACTGGGCCATCCGCCGTCGGCGCGTGAGACGAGCGGAACATGCGCATCGTGACCTGCGTGTAGCCGACGCCGAGTAGCAAATCGCGTGCGGCCCGATAGCATTCCACGCGAATGTCGTCCTGCGCGGCAGGCACCGTTCGCATCCTGGCAAGTCCGGTCAGAGCGCGGACATATAGCGGATACAAATAGAGTTCTTCCGGCTGATAAGCCAACGCCGCACGGATCGAATCCAGCCAGCTTTCGACCGTTTGGCCGGGTAAGCCGTACATCAAATCGATGTTCAGGGTGGGGAAACCAGCGTCACGAATGTGCCCCAACGCGCTTTCCACGATTCTTGTCTGCTGCGCGCGTCCGACGGCGTGAACCTCCGTTTCCAGAAAGCTCTGAACGCCGATGCTGATGCGGTCTACGCCGCGCCCGCGCAGCAAATGCAGTTTTTCCGGTTCAGCCGTCAGCGGCGAGGTCTCGACCGATACTGGAATGTGGGTCGGCTTAGCGCCTAAAGTATCTTCAGCCAGGTCAAACAGGGCGGCCAGTTCATCGACTCCGAGTTGGGTAGGCGTGCCGCCGCCGATTGCCATGCGTGCGAACGCCGCATCCCCCAGCGCAATCCGGGTTTGCTCCGCCTGGCGCTTCAGTGCTTTCAAATAGCGTTTTTCCAGGCTTTCGTCGCTGTTCACCATCGTGAACAGATTGCAGAAGCCGCATCGCATTTCACAGAATGGCACATGAAAATACAGAAAAAGCGCGCTTCGATCTTCGCGCTCCCACAATTGGGACAAGGGCAGTGGTGTTTCAAACAGGCGGTAGGCGGTTTTGTGTGGATAGGAATAGGTATACGAAACAAATGGCGATTCGCTTAACATGCCTTCCAAACGATTCATGGTGTACGCTCCGGCAGAATCAGTTCAGCGTAGGGAACAGTCCAGACAACGGGATGGCCGACGCGATGCCCGATGTAACCATCTTCACCGTAGGCCGTGCCGTGATCGGCACACAAGATGACCAGGACAGGCGCGCGACGTTGCATGGCCGCAAAGAGCGGCGGAAGTTGCGCATCGACATAAGCGAGGGCTGCTGCATGGGTCTCAAGGCTATCTGTTGCTGCACCCGGTAGATAGAAGCAATTGGGCTGGTGAATGGCCGATATGTTCAGAAATAGGAAGATGCGTTGTGTACGCGGCAAACCGGGTAACATATCGACGGTGAAGCGCACCTGATGTTCAGTCGAGCGTGGATTGGTCACGCCAAATTTGGGCCGCCAGTGGCTTTCGGCAAACAGACTCGGTAGCACCGAGCCAAGCGGACTCTGTTTGTTGAAAAAGCCAACCCCGCCGATACACACCGTATGATACCCCACAGCCGCTAGGCCACTCACCAACTCTGGCGCATCAAAGACGAGCGTTTCATCGGTCGTAGTTTCACTGCCAGGGAAGCGCGCGGCGAACAATCGCGGATGCGGGCCAGACGTGATGGGCGTGGGGAAAAATCCGGCGAACATGGCCTGATGTGCGGCATACGTGAAGCTGCCCGGCGCGTGGCGCGGCTCCCAACCGCTCGATGGAAGCAGGCGCGCCAGATTCGGCGTCTTCCCCTGTGCCCACGAGTCCTGTGCAACATCGAAGCGCAGCGTATCGAACGTCACCAACAGCAGATCGTGACTGCCGATCAGGGTACGAGCCGAAATCATCCGATCACCCGTTCCTGAATTGCCAGAATTTGTGACGTATACGTATCCCGACCCTGATACAGAATGCCGGGGAGCAAATCGCCGAAAGCGTTCATTTCCAGAATAGCATGGTGGCGATAATTCGGCGCAAAAGCTAAGTCAATTCCGCTGTACAAGCTATCGAATGATTGGGCGGCACGTTCGCACGTCTGGCGAGCGCCAGCCCAAGTCGATGCTCCGATTTGCGGTAAGATACTGTCCAGATCGCCGCGCTCATTGAGCAGATGTAGGTTCGTGATCGGGCTGTGGCTCATCCGCACCACGCTATGCTGCACCCGTCCGGCAATCGTCATGACGCGCAGGTCGAAGGTCTTTCCGTTGATCCCTGCTTTGGGAATCCATTGTTCGACATGGACCCGATTCCGACAAAGGGTATCAATCAGGCGTGCGATCACGCGCGGATCAGTATAAGTCTGCATCTGGCGCGAGTTATACAAACGGATAGCCTCACCCGATTCTGCCATTTCGACGGTGGTGATCGCCTGGTGGCGCTGCCCATTGACACGATAGGCGACGACCCCCGATGCGCTCGATCCGTGCGCCAATTTGACAAAGACGCTGTGCCAACCCATCTGCCGCATTTGCCCGATGAGCATTTGATAGTTCTCAATGGGGGGCAAACATTGCGGGACAGCGATGTCGTGGCATTGCAGGTGCTGATGGCAGGCACGTTTATCGAACATGATCTGAATGTCAGACGGCGTGTTCATAAGCGGTACGCCTGCTAACTGAGGCGTCAATCGATTCAGGAGCGCACAATACCCCAGATACCACTGGCGCGAAGGCAGAATGCATCCTTTCTCAAACACCAGCGATTGCAGGGCCGCAACCGAGAGCCGCTCGTATTCACTCTCTGAATCGTCGCACACTGCGCCGATCTGCAAAAGTGCGCGCTCAACCTCAAAATCCTTTCCCGGCGACTCAATACGCATGACTGTGTGAGGTGAACAATGCAGCGAGTCGCGCCCCGCCATGAGATCGAGATAGCTCACGACTCGCGCAAGCGGTAATTCAAGCTGCCTTAGCGCCTCCTGAAAAAGTGTGATACGACGGTTTCCCGGATTTCCGAGGATCAGAAAATCAAGCACGGAAAGGCAGATCGGTTATTCGCCAACAGCGACGTAGTGACGCTCAGCGTCAAAATATTTTGAGTGGCGCTGATTATCGCTGGCATCCAGTTTCACCCCGGCGGCCTTCATCGCTTCGACCAAACTGGTCTCCATCGCATCAGAGCAGTAGTGATGATGAATATCCAGGCTTTCCAAATGCGTGAGCGCTGCACTATCGAGCAGCGCTTGAACCCCCGTATCGCTCAACGTCCCCAGTGACAAATCCAGGGTGCGAATTAGTTCCAGGATTGGCGCGCGGGCCAGCACCACTGCCAATGGATCGGCCAGGTCGCTATCGCGCAAGCCCAAATAGTGCAGCTTGGGAAACAATTGCCCTGCCAACAAAGGACCGAAATCTTCAACCGTGCAGGTACGCCCGTAAGCATCTGTGCCAAGCCACAATTCGAGATGTTTCAGTTCCGGTAACTGCGCGCCCATCACTTCCAAGACGACGCGACGCGCCAAACCGCCCGTTTCCACGATGAGCGATTTCAGATGGTCGTAATGCAGCGTGCCCAGGCTTAACCCATCGCCGCCCCTCACCCGAAAATGCTCCAAGCGGGGATAGGCTTCCAACAGCGGAGAAACATCCGTTTGGTTAATCCACGAGATTTCGGATTCCTCAAAGGTGATGTCGCCCAGGAAGAGGGCGTTCAACTTGGGGAGTTTTTCACGTGCTGAGACAATCGCCTCGATCACTCTGAACGGATCACCGCCCACATCCATCGTCCATTGACCTACGACAATGCCTGTGACTTGGCTGATGGCTGGGTCATGTACGAAATCGGCGAACAGGTCGGTCCATTCGGGGCCATCATACTCGGTAGCGATACGATAGAGGGTCGTTTCTGGATTAATAATGCCGATTTGTGGATTCCAATCGGAGACGCGCTTGCCCGCGAAAGTTACGGCATGTTCATTAATCGTCACGAACCCCCCTTTTCTAAAAGCAGAAGGCGATCAGAACACAGATAGGTTTATCACTCAGCATCACGGTAACACCAATCTTACCACGAAACCATTTGATATGCTGGCGAGCCCTGAAGCTCGTTCGCTTTGCCCCATCCGGTTTTCGTGGTCAAGCTTCAAAAGCGTGTATAGTTAGCGTCAACGTGATCCGATCCGGTGGAGATACTTGCCATGCCCAGACGGTTATCATCGAGAGTGCTGCTGTGTATCGTGTTAGCCATCAGTCTGTTCAGCACACTTGCCGCACCGTCGACCTCGGTACGCTCGGCACAAGCGACTGCCCAGCCTGATCTCGGCAGCGCGCCACGTCTGATCGATGTCTATCCACCGTCGGGTGTACAGGTTGGCCCGCGTGAGCCGCTCGTCGTCACCTTTGACCAGCCGATGGACCAGGCGAGTGTTGAAGCCGCGATTGACATCACGCCCCAAGTGATCGGTGCTTTCAGTTGGCAGGATGCGCAAACCGTGACGTTCACGCCATCTGAGAACTGGCCGCGCGCGACAGCGATCACTTTGCAGATTGCCAAAGGCGCGCGAACTCAGCGTGGCGCGGCGCTCGAAAACACCTCAACTTACACCTTCAGCGCCATGCCTTCGCTGCAAGTCAGCAGCATCACACCGAGCAGCGACACCGCCGTTTCCGCCAGCCAGACCAGGATCATTGTCGCGTTTGACCGCCCCATAATCCCGCTCACCACCGCAGAGGAAACCACAGCACAGCCCGCGCCGCTCCGAATCGACCCACCGATTTCTGGCGCGGGTGAATGGGTCAACACGAGCGTATACACGTTCACGCCGAGCGCGCCGTTATCGGGCGGCAGTTCGTATACAATCACGGTTCCGGCGGGGCTGGCAGCGGCGGATGGCAGCACGCTCGAAAAAACCGTGACATCAACGTTCAGCGTTGCCCTAGCACAAGTTAAATCGATCAGCGCCCAATCGGACGCGCTTGAGTGTCGCAGCAAGGGTGACAACACACCTGTGGAGGTCGGTCTGAATTGCCCGATCAGCCTAACGTTCACCGAGCCGATGGATCATGCGGCAACGGAAGCGGCTTTTTCGCTGACGCTGAATGGTGTGTCTATTTCGGGGCGGTTCGCCTGGGCGAGTGACGACCAAAGCGTTATTTTCACGCCCGTCCCACGTCTGCAACCGGACTCAACTTACACAGTTCGCGTATCGACAAGTGCGCAGACCAAAGCGCATACTGAAATAGCTGTCAGTCAGCCGCTCATGTTTAAGACCGTCCCCTTGCCTCGCATTGCCAGCAGCGGCCCAGAAAACGGCGAAACAGCGGTTGATCCGGGCGGTGGAATCAGTTTGGAGTTTTCGACCCTAATGCGCTACAGCACATTGGTTGCGCATGTCCAGATTTTGCCGCTGCCGCCTGGTCTCAGCATCGATGGTTCTAACCCCTACGAGCCTTATGGGACCGTTCCAAGCGATCAAATCGGTGAACTTCGTCTGAATTTCACCAGTCAGCCGGAAACGACGTACACGATCACCTTGACCGCAGGCGCGGAAGACATTTACGGCTACCGGACGACCCGCGATCAGACGATTACGTTTACGACTGGCAAAGTCAGACCGATCCCGCCCATTGCCTACCCGATCCTGAACGGGAGCCTGGTCACGGCGCGCGACACGGACAAGACGGTTCACTTCGATATGTTGGTGCGCGGCAAACTCGATGTGCCGATCACGCTGTACCCGCTTTCTACTGAAGCGTTCAATGTTTCGCTGGCGAATTTTCAGTTCGGGGAAGGGTACTGTCGCGGAGCAGATGGCACTTTCGGATACAAGGATCGATCTCTGCTCGACACCGCGAAACTGACTCCACTCCGCACCTGGACACAGCATTTTGACGAGCCAAGCGACACACTCTCGCGGCGCTCTGTCGCGTTGACAGAATCCGGTCAACTACTGCCGCCCGGATTATATCTGGTGCAGGCTGGGCCGTATCAATTCGTCCTCTCGGCGGCCACAGCCAACATCACGGTCAAGCGCAGCAAAGGGGAGTTATTCGCCTGGGTGACGGACGTTGCGACCGCCAAGCCTCTGCCAAACGTGCCCGTAATCCTATACGTCAACAAGAGCGCCTTTATTCCCCAAAACCCGGATGCGTCGCCAGTCGTGAATGCGGGCACAACCGATGCGAATGGGATTGTGCGCGTCGATCTCACGCAAATCCCGGCAGCTATTGCCACGCCCATTGGTGAAAATGTGCCGCAGATCTACGTCGTCGCGCAGTCAAACGCACTATACGGCGCGTGGTATAGTTGCCTTGATTATCTCGCAGACTACGTGCCTGAGCGCAAAGCCTATCTTTACACAGACCGTCCGATCTACCGACCCGGCGAGACGGTGTACGTCAAAGGTATTGTGCGGGAGCAGCATGATATGACCTTTACCCCGCTCGCCAAGAAAATAGCACACCTCACATTGAGTCTCGATCAAGGTTATCCACCCCAGACACTGGCCGTGCAAGACGTGTCCATCATGCCCGCCGGATCATTCACCGCGCAGTTCAAGTTAAGCGATACGGTTGCGGTCGGGAGCGCATCGATCACACTCAGTTTCCCCGACGATGACGAAACCGCACAATACCGTAATTTATATGGCTACAGTCGTGACTATTACGGTGGGATAACGCCGACCGTCGACTTTCAGATCGCGGCGTTCCGGCCACCCGATTTCGCGGTGAACGTCAACGCCGCACAATCCCAGATGATCCAGGGCGATCCGCTCGCCTTCGATGTGGCCGCGAACTACTATTCTGGTGGCGTGGTCAGCAGTGCATCGCTGAACTGGACGCTTTACTCCGCACCCGCATACTTCGACTTCAGGGGCAAGGGCACGTACACGTTCGATGATGAGCGCTGGCCGTACTTTTACAACGATAAACAGGATACCGGAACAGCCACGACCAGCGCGAACGGCGGACAGCATATCGTCAGCACGAACACGCTGCTGAGCGATCAACTGCAACAACTGGGTGATGGGCTGGGGCCGGGCACGTACCGCACAAGCTATACCACCGATCCAGCACCCGGCAAACGACCCGTCCTGTACATTCCCGAAGCGACCCTGACCGATCAGGCCGCGAACCCGGTCAGTGCGCGTGCCCCTGGCGTGATTGCGCACCCGGCGAACGTGTATGTCGGGATCGATGCGACACGTTGGGGCGCACCGAGCGGTCAGCCCCTTTCAATCAAGTTGATCGCCGTCCGCCCGGACAGCACGCCGCTGGCTGGACAGACGCTCAAGGTGATGATCACCAAAATCACCTGGAAGCGCAGTCTGGGTAAATCGATGATTACGGATGGCCTCAATGACGCGAATAATCCGCAGTGGTACGAAGCCATTGACCCGATCACCAGCGAAAGCGTCATCACTACCGCTGACGGCACAGCGCTTGACCAGTTCACGCCTTCCGAACCGGGTGTTTACCGCGTCGCCGTGCAGACCACCGATGCACAAGGCCGAGTCAACAGTGCCACGCTCCGCCTTTACATATCGGGCGGTGCTGAGACGTTGTGGAACGATCCGCTGCTGGCGATGCAGCCTGTAGCCGACAAGCACAGCTACAGGCCCGGCGAAAAGGCGCTTCTACAGGTTCCGCTCGGCTTCACCGGGCATTCGCGCGTCCTGGTCACAGTTGAGCGCAGCGGGGTTATCACGTCTGATGTGGTCGAGGCCGACGGGCCGCTGCTGACTTACATGCTGCCGATCACCGATGCGTATGCACCCGGCGCGTTTGTCAGTTTCACCGCTTATCACGGTATCGATACGACGCACCCCGAACCAGATTACCGCTACGGATCGGTGCGGATCGCCGTTGAACCGCTCGCTAAACGGCTTACGGTGACTCTGACCCCGACCAGCGCGCAAACTGTGCCCGGTGGAAGCGCGACCTTCAATGTGCATGTGGCCGATTTGCAGGGCCGTCCAGTCAGCGCCGAGGTCGGATTAGCACTCGTAGATAAGTCGGTGTTGGCGCTTGTCGAGCCAAATACGCCAACTTTGGAAGGAGCATTCTACAACCCGGATGTGTTTAATTATGTGACCACCGATCTGAGCATGTTCGGCTATCTGCCCCTGCTGACCGATTCGTACATTGTGCCTTGCTGCTTCGGCGGCGGAGGTGGTGGACCGTTCCGACTCGGCGGACAACCGGGCTACGTCCGCGACAATTATAAATTTACCGCGCTCTGGTCGCCGTTCGTCACGACCGACAGCAGCGGGAATGCCTCGGTAACGGTCACGCTCCCCGATAACGCGACCACCTGGCAGCTTGACGGACGGGCAATCACCGCCGATACGCGCGTCGGTCAAGGCACAACTGAACTCCTTGCTACCCTGCCGCTGCTGATGCGTCCGGTTGCGCCGCGCTTCCTGGTCGCCGGGGATCGGGTCCAACTGGCAGGCGTGATCAACAACAATTCCGGGCGCGACCAGACAGCGAAAGTCAGCCTGAAAGCAACAGGCGTGACGCTGCGCGACCCGGTCACACAAACGGTATTCATTCCGGCGGGGCAGCGCGCTCGCGTGACCTGGGACGCTGATGTCGAACTGAACCGTGACGCGGCTGATCTGGTCTTCTCGGTGACTGGTCAGGACGGCCTGACCGACTCGGCGCGTCCGCTGCTGGCGACGGGACCGAATGGCACGCTTCCGATCTACCGTTACGCCGCTTATGACAACGTAGCGACGGCGGGCGCGCTTCTGAATGCGGGTACACGCATCGAGCAGATCAACATTCCGGGCAAATACGCAGGCAGTACGGGAACGGTCACCCTACGACTCGATTCGTCATTGGCGGCGACGACGGTTGATTCGCTCGCTTACCTGCGCAATTTTCCGCACGATTGCAACGAGCAGATCATCTCCAAGCTGCTGCCCAATCTGTATACGCTGCGGATGCTGCGCGCGCTCAAGTTGAATAAACCGGAGCTTGAACAGTCATTAGTGAATGAAATCACGGTGGGCCTGCAAAAGTTAGCCGCTGCGGGCGACCAAAACAAAATAAGGTGGGGTTGGTTTCCTGGCCAGCCACCCGATCCGTTGGTCACGGCCTATGCCATCTTAGCCTTTTCCGAAGCGGATTTGCTCGGCTTCACCGGCTATCTGTACGACATCTCGATCAATGGTGTGGTCGAGAATATGGGGCTGCCGAACATCAATGCGCCCGATTGGGCGTTCAACCGTCAAGCATTTTTGCTGTATGTGCGTGGCCGCTTCGCCCTGACCAGTGCTGGGCAAAGAGATCGCAACTTAGCAGATCGTCAGCGGAATGATCTTGTCGCGTTGTTCGGGCAGCGCGTGCATCTGAATTTTGCTGGCCGCGCCTATCTGCTGCTGGCGGCAGTGGATAACTCGCCTGCGTTAAGCCTGATCCCGACGCTGGCCGATGACCTCGAAACGGCGGCCATTATCACACCGACGACGGCCCATTGGGAAGAACACCTGGCCGACTGGCAAAACTGGACGACGGATACACGCACGACGGCGCTTGTCTTATCCGCTTTGATAACGACTCGTCCGCAAAGTGCTCTGCTGCCAAATGCCGTGCGCTGGCTGATGATCGCGCGCCAGCAGGATCATTGGGCGACCACGCAGGAAACGGTCTGGAGCTTGCACGCCCTGACCGATTGGATGCTGCACACGGGTGAACTCCAAGGTGCATACACGTTCAGCGCGCAAATCAACAATCGCCTGCTCATCAGCGATACCGTTGCGCCTGACTCAGCGACGACCCGCACGCTCGTGATCGATGTCCAAACGCTTCTGCTCGATCAGGCCAACCGTCTGAATATCGAACGTACCAGTGGGGATGGGGCATTATACTATACGGCTGGATTGACACTTTACGCTCCTGCCGATCAAGTCCGCGCTATCTCGCGGGGGGTGACGGTGACACGTCAATATTTTGCGGCCAATGCGCCATCGACGCCCATTGGCCGCGCGCAACTTGGCGATATGATCACCGTGCGCCTGACCTTCACCGTCAACCAAGATATGGATTATTTCGTGCTGGAAGACCCACTCCCAGCGGGCATGGAAGCGGTCGATACCTCGCTTCTGACGACAGCATCCGATGCCCAAGCCCCAGATTTGACTCGGTTGCCCAACGGAAGCAGCCGTTACTACGATTACTGGGGTTGGTGGTATATTGACCACATCGAACTCCGCGATCAGCAGGTCAATTTGTACGCTCATCACCTGCCGCGCGGGACCTATATATTCACGTATCAACTGCGCGCAAGTGTGCCGGGTGTGTTCAAGGTCATGCCTGCGCGCGGCTATCCATTTTACCAGCCAGGTATATTCGGGCGCACGGATGGTGTGCTGTTCACCGTCAACGCGCCGCGCGACACGTTTTGAGCGCAAATTCTGGGCAATCGAAATGGCTTACGGAAACAAACCTGACGACGTTGTCTTGACGCGTTTTCAAAACGTGTCAACCTGTCAACCCGTCAAAAGGCACTGACAGGTTTTTCAGCGATAGGCGCAAAACACGGTTGCCTCTGGCCCGCGCTCACCACGTCGCTGTTTGGTCGCGCTGACAAGACCCGCTTCCTGCAATGACCGGAGTGCTTCTTCAATCGCCTTGCGGCGCAGCCCCGTTTTGCGTGTGAGGTCACGCAAGGTCAGTCCTTCGGGCGTGCTGCACAACAGGTCGTGGACGCGGCTTTCGGTGCGGCTGTCGTCGCCTCGGTTGAGCGCATCGAGCAGATGATGAGCCGCCGCACGCCATGCCTCCGCAATCTGCTGCGCTTTCGCCCAATGTTCATGCTGAATTTGCGCCGCACCTCTTGCGCCCTGCTCGCTCCAATCCATGACTGCCAGACTAAGGGCTATCTTTGCCGCCTGGATGTGCAAGCGCGCATAATTCGGGTGCAGTCGGCTGTCAGGCGCGTTAGGGCCGCGCAGTAGGTCATAGGTGACAGCCTTAGTATAAGCGTTGTAGGCGGCAAGCGCGTCTGGGGCCATCGACACAAGCAGCGGTTCCTGATTCTGGCGTGCCACGTCTGAGTCTTTGGACTTGGCTGGCACAACGGGGGTGGGTAGGACGGCATGAAGCGCAGTGAGGCGCGTCACCAAGTCAGCGGGTAGCAGGTAGTGTTCCAGCCCCGTTCCGGCGCTGTAGGGCATCTCTTGGTCAGGATAAAGCAATACATAACGCGCCAGCTCACCCGTTTCCCAAGATTGCGTCGAGATGTTGCGGCTGAGCGAGGCGGGTGTGGTCGCACCCAGGATACACAATGACGCATCATAGATGACAACTTTGCCCTCACTGCGTACATTCCGTGCGTAGCGTGGCGGTGCGTCGTACAGCCGCATGAGCATTTCTGTATGCCCCTGCATGTAGTCCTTCTTGTTGGCTCCGAACAGGCTGCTCGCCTCATCGATAAGCATTCCGCGCTGCGCCGCGAATAGACGGCCTGCATCGTCGAGGTACTTCTCATACGCGGACAGGGACTCGTAATTCGACGGAGGCCTGCCACCAAGTGAACCGATAAACGCCTCTGGTGTGCTTTCTTCGGGCAGCAGCATGTGTGGCATGGCGGCATGAACCAGATCGGCTATCGCGTCCATGCCCGTCGTTTTCTTGAAGATGGAGGTCGGTGCGACCCATAGCACGTACAAATGAGGGAAGATCGGCTTGTGCAGTGGGACAGCGCAACGGCGCGCAATTGCCAGACCGAGCGCCCAGATGAGTCCAGCGGTCAGGAAACTTGGCGGTGTCATGGGTGAGCGCTCAGAAGCCCACAACAAAGTAGCATCGAGCCATCCGCCAACCGTTTCTGCTGCTTGCCTGACTTTGTCGCTTAGCTGCGCTTCGCTTGGCAATGCCGGAATGGAGACTGTTTCGCGCTGGGCAGCGGTGGATAGATTTGACGTGATTGGCGGTGGTGCGTTCGCGTCGATGGCAAGCACCTGAGCCGTGACCGTTGGGCCGAGTAGCCGCAGCAGGCTCGGCGTATCCTTCGGCTGCATATTCCCCAGCAGCAGTCGAAGGACGGGACTGGTCGGTACTTCTTGCCAGGGCAACCCGGTCGCTGCCCGCGCAATGGCGTAGAGGTCTGTCTCAGTCAAGGCAATGGGAACTTGTGCCATGATTTTCCGTTAACTCATCTCAAAATCCGAACATCGCAGAAGTTTGGGCGACAATCTGCTCAGCAGAGATAGAATCGTCACCAATGTCTGCCGAGTCGTGATTCCTGAGTTGGACAGGTCGAAATGTGTGAACTTGTACCGCACGACCAGCGCTTTCAAAGAAATGCGCCGTCAGCGCCTGCCGAATGACCTCACCCGCGCGACGATGACGCAGCAAATCGGTCAGTGCCTCGTACAAGGCCGCTTCAGACGGATTGTCCAGGTTCAGCGTAAATTCAATGCGCCGGATCATGGTGTGACCGCCGATGGCTGCTCGCGCCGAACCAAAAAGGCAAACGCCCCCTCGACATTGCCGCGCCGCGTGTCGGCGGAGAGCAGCCAGTTACTCGACTGCCCATTGTTCAGGTAGGGATGCAGCAAGGTTGTGCCGCCACCGCCGAGGATGACGGTGCGGATGTTCTTGCCGCGCAGAGTGCTGTTGACGAAATTCAGGACTCGCTCAGCCAGGGCGGATAGCTCCACCTGGACAGCTTGGCTCAGGTCATACGCGCTCCCGTTGACCCTTACCGCCTCTTGGCCGAGCGATTCATCGACCTGCCAAACGTCCAGGCCGTAGGCACCTTGTCGCCGAAGGTCTTCCAGCACGGCTTCGGCGACTGTACCCATCCCAATGTCCGCTGACTGCGCGCCACCGACCACGTAAACACCGTCTTGCATCAGTACCACATCGGTCGTGTAGTAGCCGAGGTCCACGACGGCGGTGCCGCCGTGCGCGTAACGCTCGTCCATAGACCCATCTGGATTAAAAGCCGCCAGCCAGAACGTGCCCAGCCCTTCGGGGATAATGATCAGGTCGCTGGGGCGTAATTGCGCATACAATGACGCCCCGTTCAGGCCGTGTATCTGATACTCCCCTTGCAGTAGTTGGCGGACTTCCTTGTCTTTCTGGACGTTGAACTCGCCAACGGGTATCGAAATCACACCGCGCGGATACAACACGCCATCGCCTGACCGGTGGCCGAAGGTGCGCCACAGCGCGCTGGCGAACAGCAGCCGATACCGATCTGAGGTGTAGCGGATGCGGCTGGTCAAGGCCGTTGGTTCGGTATCGCACAGCAGGCGCACATCATCGCCGAAGACGTACTTCGTATCGTCCAGTTGGATAACCAGCCGCTCAGCGACGTTGACCAGAGTGTTGCGACGGCTCAGCACGCCGTAGATAGATCGATATTCGGTGCTGACCTCCAAGCTGCGCAGTTTGCAAAAGCCGTTGCCCAGGTCGAACGAGAACAGCGGCTTCGTTTCGGCGATAGCGATTTGCGCTTGTTCGCCCTCAACATGGCTTTGAGTCGAAAGCGTAGATTTCTTGGACACGATTAACGCTCCTTCTTACTTTTCCGATTGAACAGGTTCGACAAACCGGACTGAACTCGGTTAGCGTTGTCTTCTCCGGGTTCAACCCGGATTGAAACCGTATTGCGCCGGAGGTGTTCATCGAGTTTGGCCGTGGGCAGGAGATGTTCCTTCGCTGTTGTCTTGAGGGCATCGCTCAGGTGAACGCACGCCTGCACTCGGTAGCCGGGGTCAGTATCAGCGATTTCTACACGGCTGACCCGACTCTTGAGCTTGCCCCCATTTTTGCGACAAACGAGGTTCAAACGCCCGATGCTCGGCAGGGTGACCGTCTCGCCGTGAGCGACCTCTTCGGCGATGCTGGCGAGGTACAGTTCGACGGCTTGGCGGGCGTGGTCACGGGTCAAGCCGCGCACCTGCCGTGCTACCTCAAAGACTCGTTGGGTGTGATTCATTTGCTATTCTCCTCAAGGCCTTTTTGCAGTTCGGCGTAGTGGCTCGTCAGTGCGTCCGTGAGCGGCTGCCAGTGCATCACTACGAACGACAAGGCACGTTGAAAACTGTCCTTGAACGGTGGCACAGGCGCTTTCAAGGCGGTGGCGAGCGCGCTCGTGCTCTGCCAGACGAAGGCGAGCAAGATGATCTGCTGCCAGGTCAGTTCCGCTGTGGTATCATCGAGGGCTTCACGCAGGTTGCGCTGGAAGTGGCGGCGCGAGCCGATGATGTCCTCCTCAGTGTCGAGATACTGCCGCAGTGCCTCACGCACGATGTCCGGCACCGTGACCTTCGGGCCACGCTGGTCGCGTACCTGTTCGAGCTTGCGTTGCAGTTCAGCGGTGACGTACACATTCAAGCGATAGTCGTATTTCCTCTTGTCAGCCATGAGTGGATGATCTCCTCGTATCCCAAATGCCACTCCGAGAGTGACAGAATGTAAGACAAAAACGTGGATGGTCTACGCATGTCAAGGTGAGGCCAACCAGTTGCCAGAACGTGGTTTTGAGCTTGACACCCTGACGAATACAAAGGGCGCAGCGTTGCGCGCCATAGCGCGCGTATTGCGGCGGGCAGCGGAGCTGAACTGCCGCGCGGCGCGACCGATAGGTCATGCCGGAACGAGCCGCCCCGGCGACTGAGGGGCCAGGTGTTAACCTGGCAACGGCTGCAAACGCAGGCCGTTGACCGCGCGCTCTGCGCGCGGGGCGAGCGCCTGCTAGGGCGCTCGCATACCCAGCGTCAACGAGATCGGGCGGCATAAGCGGAGTCAAAATCGCCTCCTTCCTCTCAGAAAAATCCGATGTCGAGCGAACGATGGTTGATCTCATTTGTTTCATTCTCTGATTCCAGTTCTGGTTCCGATTCGAGGTCATACAGGATCGGGAAAAGCGTTTCAGATTCGATGGTCGGGAGGATGGGCAGCGGTGTCGCGCTCAGATCAATCTCAATTGCTTTGTCAAGCACGGGATAGGTGAGCGTCGGTTGTTTTTCGGTTGCGATATGCCGATCCAGGTCGCGCCCGATACGCCAGTCGAGTCCGATTTCCCGATCCAGGATCGCGGCCCAGGCCTGCTCAGCGATGCGGTTGAGATTCGTCTCGCGGTCGAGTCTACCCTTGTTGCGCACCACATCGCGCTCCTTGACCATCGGGCATTCGCGGCCATTGAGTGTTGGTGTGCTTCCGGCGCAGAAAATGTGGGTATGCAGCATCTGCCGTCCAGGTGAAGTCTCGTCGGTCGTTTCCCTGTTGTGGATGACAAAGCTCGCCTCGGCCATCGGGTAATCACGCGCCTGATACCAGTCAGCCATCGTTTGGATGGTCAATTCTGTTAGGGCATCACGACGGGTATCTTCTGGCAACAGCACCATCAGGTCAGGGTCGGGTGAGATGACGAAGTGATGTGCCAGAATGTACTGTCCCGCGAGGGTCTGACTGTTGGCGAACACCTCGCGCCAAGTCGCGCCCAAGCCGCCATCGTACCAGCGCTCGCGGCCATCTTCGGGCACGATGTGGTGGGCGTCTTCGCGGAAGGTGACGTATTTGAGCAGCGCTTTTAACCCGCGATGTCCGCCCGTGTCTGGCTTTTTGTAGCGCCAGGTTGCCATACAGATTGGCTTGCCTATCGTCCTGATCCCCTCCGCCTTGTACTCGGTCTCGCCATCTATTGACGCACATCGACGGTCGTTCACCCGGCAAATTTCAGCGCCCCTGCGTCATAAAATTCACAACTGACCCTTGAAAATTGCATCCGGCGCTGCGGGATTTTGCGGGGTCCTTCGATGCGCGTCCGTTAGACTGACTCTCATCATGCGAGAAGACGGGGCTTATGTCGAGAGGGTTGAAGCGATCTCACCCATTTCTGAACCATTTCTGACCTGTTGCGATTCGCGGTTGTAATCCCGACTCGCCAAACTCGGCTCTGACAGCGAAAAAATGGATGTTGGTGATGAAACCGATGCGCCACAATCAGGTAGGGGCAAGCAACAATTTGGACGGCGACAACCGGATCGAATTTGTGCCGCCGACTGATGAGATGATTGATTTGTTCGCGCGTAAAGTGTGTGAAAGTATGGGACGGTTGAATTCCGCCTATGCCAGTGCCGACGTTCGGCATGGTTTGGGCAGCTATCTCAAATTAGTGACGTCAATCGCTGCAAGACGAAAAAACGAGGAACAGTCGGAGGGTAGTGATCAACTTCTTGACAGTGAAGGTCAATAAAGATAATCTGTGCGATAAGCGAATATCGGAATGCTGGAAACATCCCGATATTCTAGCCGATGCACTACTTAGCCTAGCGCAGCGACCTCCGACAGACTTTAGCTTGTCGGTGGCCTTCGCGCTACCGAAAACCTAAAGGAGTCTGCGATGTCTACCAAGCCTAATGTTGCCCTCTGCTACATTCGTCTCTCCATGACGAAAACCCAGGACGATGAAAATAGCCCTGAGCGCCAGAAAGCCAATTGTCTCGAATATTGCCAGTTTCGTGGTTGGGAAGTCGAATTCTACGAAGATCGGGAAGGCCATAAATCTGGGACAAAAGAAACCAACCGCCCCGGTTGGTTAGCGCTCAAAAACCGAGTTGCTGATCCCGATATCGTAGCCGTGGTGGCTAACGATTTATCACGTTTTCACCGCAAAGGCTTCCGAATGGGTCAACTGGTTGAGCTGTGCAAGGAAGGGCATCTTGAGCTCGTAAAAGCCGGGGACAAAAAATCGATTGACGTAAATGACCTCACCGCGACCATGTGGGTCATGATGGAAAGCCTATTCAACGAGTATTATGCAGAAGACATTTCGCGTAAACAGCGCGATAGTGTCCGTTACCGCCGTGCAAACGGTATTGCCGTCGGTCGCGTACCATTTGGCACGATCCGTCCCAAACGGGATGGCAAAAGCAGCTTCCTCGAGAGAAGTCCCTATGGTGTATGGCTACTGCCTGATGGTCGTGATGTCGAAGGCGAAAGTGAAAAGCCACCGATGCCCGATGCGGTTTGGCGAGGCTATTTCGATGCGGCTGAACGCGCCATGCGTTTGTTTGCAGTCGGACAATCAGGCCTTCGGCGACTGGCTGAGTTATTGAATGAAGAGGGTTTCCGGTTCCGTGACGTGAAGGGTAAACCACGTCTGTTTGACCGTGAAAGTATCCGTAATATCATCGCCAATTGGCCGGAGTATGGTGGCGCACTGCTCGGCAGTCGAGCGACCAAGCGCAACGCCCGATCAATTACACCTGAAACAGTCACCTTAAATCCAGAACGAGCAGTAATGGATATCGAGTTGTGCTACCGCGTCGGCGTCGTTCGTTCGGAACGCTTCCGCGAAAAGACGCAAAGCAAGCCAGATACGGGCGCACGCGCGGGCGTTCGGCCATTTCCATTGTCGCGCATCGCCTGCTGTGCCCACTGCGAAGAACTGGCTGCGGCAAACGACAATCCATCACTGAGCGGTCATTTGATCGGCTATGATGGGACTCGTTCGCCCCGCTATCGCCATTCAGAGCGGCTACACAAATGCGACAGCCGCAACAAGTCGGTCAAAGCTGAAGTTTTGGAACACGAATTCTCACGCTTGATCGGCGCTTTAACAATCAGGCCCGACGTTATTCCTCAGATGGTTGAGCAATTGTCGCTCTTCAATCAACAGACGCTGACTGAGGATCGGAGAGCCGAAATGGTAGCTGAAATCAGCCTGTGCCATCAGCGTATTCGCAATGCCGAAAAACTGTTCATGATGGCCCGCATCGATGAAGACACGCTCAAAAAGCATATTACTGAAAATGAGGGTCAGATCGCTCATTTACAGGCGGCTATGAGTGAAGAAGGTCAGGTGCGTCAGATGGTCGAGATCACGGCCAATATGCTGCTCGACATGGGTGCGCGTTGGCACGAGGCGAATACCGAGGACAAACAAGCATTCGCGCAAACGCTGTTTTCAAAAGTAGTTTTCGATTTAGACACGCACCAGATCAGGGGATTTGAGCTAAAAGCATGGGCCGCACAATTTCTTCAAGTTAGTGCGGCCCAGAATGGTGCTGTTATGTGGCTGAAGGGATTCCAGCACACAGGTCTACTTACCGCAGCAGAAGCGATGGAACGATTTCTGGAACTGCTTAATGCAGGGCGGCTACTTCAGTGTAAAACACGGGAAAAGCGTGAGCGCAACGCGAAAATATTCCAGCGTTACATCCAAGGTGAAGACTCGGTTGTTCTCGGACACGCATATGGTCTGTCAGATCGGCGAGTACGCTCGATAATTAATCAAGAGCGAAAACACGATCTTATGAGTGACGAAAGAAACGAAATGAAAGGTTAACACGATTCCGATTTGTCAACCTGCCGCCAAGGTTGACAAATTGGCTGGATCAACCTTCAAGAATGTTTTTAACAGCATTTTCCAATGTGATCGTTGGTAGCTGAAACCCATCAAGCAGATAATTATCTTCAAGAGTTTTCAACAAACGCTGTGCTGCATCCTGCAATATCCGCCAGCTCGCCGGATGAAACGCGACGAGTTTTAGAAGCAGGGCGGCATGGTCAATGCTGGAAGACCTGGTAAAGCCGCTTGGTTGGTTGGCCTGTTCTTCTTTAATTAGCAACTCGGCATAACGGAACATTGCTTGCAAAAGAAATGGGCGAATATGGCTTTTTGATGCGATTGCCAGGGCTTCCATCAAATATGCTCGGCTTGCCGTGAAATCGCCCAGCCCGGATGCCGCTCCGGCGAGTTCGCTAAGCGCAAGGGTCAGATACATGGGGGTTGAAAGTCGTCGGGCGATGGTTAACGCTTCTTGTGAGTACCGTTCACTTCTGTCATATTCTCCGGTGCTGTTAGCTACAGTCGCCAAGTTGACTAGACGACTTGCCACATGAGGTTGGTGGCCGATCTCCCGACATAAGGCAAGGCTTTGCTCCAATAATTGATATGCTTCGGCAAGGTGTGCTTCGCCTTTAACCCAGGCGCTCCAACCCAATCCCCCGAGCGTTAATGCCTTGCCGAGTCGATCACCGGATTGATCAAACATCGCATAGCTTTCTCTATAATAGCGGGTTGATGCCTCGTATTCTCCTTTATAAAATGAAATGGCCCCTAATTTGTCAAGCACATTAGCGATCGTGTTGTCAGCGCCGATTCCCTGACTAATAGCAAGACTTTCGAGTATGAACTCTCTCTCTTCATCCCACTCGCCGAGGTGTTCCGACGTTTCGCCTAATGCGTTCAGCACTTTGACCATCCTCACCCGATCGCCGATTTCCCGGCAGATCGCAAGACTTTCCCGGTGCAGTTTTTTCGCTCGTGTTGGCTGACCTTGCCAATAGGCAAGCGTGCCCATAACGTCCAAACAGCATACAATTTCGGTTTTATCATCCAAAGCGCGGGCAATTTCCAAACTTTGTTGAGTCAACAAGTCGGCCTCTTGATAGCGGCCCAGAGGGATGCAAAATGCTGCTTGTCGTGACAGCAGGCGTCCCCAAACCGATGTGGTTTGTTTGTCCGTAATCTGACGTGCGGAAAAATCACCTTGTAAATATTCTATGGCGACACCAAAGACCTCCATGCCTTCCACGAACCGACTACTAATCTGGTAAAACGTCGATAAGCTCTCGATAGCTTGGCCGATCCATGTAAGGGTGCGATCACGCAAGGCATCGTTCCACGCAAGGCGAATGTTATCCATATCCACACCAATTGTCTTCAAGGTTTCCTGTTGGTGTTTACCGCCAATCGTCTCCGTACATTTTTGTAGGAAACCAAGGTAGTGACGGCAGTGGCGACTTTCAGTTGCGGCTTGTTCCGGTTTGTCGCCCTGAAGTTTATCGGCAGCAAATTGTCTGAGCAGTTCGTGCATTTGATAACGGTTTGAAGGTGTAATCTGGATGAGCGATCGTGTCGCTAGGTCAAGCAGCACGGGCTGCGACGCATCAGCCACCTGACTGGCGGCCTCTGGCGTGAAGCCACCCCGAAAAACCGACAGGCGCATGAGAACTGTGCGCGACATCGCCGGCAACAGTTCCCACGAATGCTCAAAGACGGCGCGAATACTCCGGTGGCGTTCGGGTACGTTACGCAGAACCGCGACCAGGAGGTCAGTCCCCTGTTCAATTTGCTGGGCGATATGAGCGCAAGAGAACGTTGATAGCCAAGCTGTCGCCAGCTCAATCGCAAGCGGCATCCCTTCTAGTAACTGGCAGATTCGAATGGCATGTTCTTGTTCTTTTACAAGGGAGAACCCGACCCGCGCACGGGTTGCATTTTGCACGAACAAGCGCACCGCGTCGTAAGCATCAGGCGTCGCCGTGGCCGAGTCCGTGCCTTGTGGAAACTTCAGTCCAGAGATCAGATAGACCCATTCTTCCTGTAACCGTAACGCCTCGCGTGACGTTACCAGGATTTTTACGCCAGGGGCGATCCGCAATATGGCAGTGACGAGATCGGCGTCCTCCAGGAGATGTTCAAAGCTATCCAAGACCAGCAGTACCCGTTTCTCGCGCAGATAATCCAGGAGTTGGATCCGGGCTGGCGTATCGCCGTAAAATGTCCAACCGAGCGCTTCGGCAAGGGCGGCGACCAGTGAATCGGACGAGCTTATCGAAGCGGTTGCGATAAACGCTACACGGTTGACAAAAACGTTGTTTCGACCGTCGAGAAATTCCCGTACGGCTTGCACGGCCAGCCGGGTTTTGCCGATGCCACCCAGCCCAAGTAATGTCAAGAGCCTGCATTCAGGGTTGGTTATGAGGTCCGCCAGCGCCCGGAGTTCGTCGGAGCGTCCGACAAAAGGTGTCGAAAACTGAGGCAGGTTGTGCGACTCGGAAGCGGCGCTCGTCGCGATAGGGGAGACTCGCACAGCAGGCGCGTCGGGCAGCGTGCTGTGCGACTGTGTGTCATGCTCAGGTAGGATTTGTAAATCACCCGAAACGATGGAATTGTAAAGCGCCGTCGTGTCTGCCGCTGGTTCCACGCCGAGGTCATCCGCTAGGTGCTTACGGAACAGTTTATACTGATTGAGGGCCGTGGTGCGCTGGCCGCTTTGAGCAAGCATCGCCATCAAACGATAATGCCCATCTTCATCGAGTGGGTCGAAAATCAACAGACGCCGGATATATTCCAGACTGGAAAGATAGTTTTGTTGGCTGGCATAATAGTTCGCGGCTGCGCGCAGTGCATTTACCAACAGGTCATGCAAATGCGCCCGCTGTGCCAAAGCCCATTCCTCAAATTGAGGTGCATCGTTGACATAGAAGCCTTCTAAAAAGGCCGCCTGATAAAGTTCAATCGCCTCGGCCAGTTGATCGACGGTGGCCTTCGATAACGCCTGGTTGACCGTCAGAAATGATATACCCGTCTCAAAAGCCCCCACATCCATCTGGTAGGGCAGCGCGCGGTTCAATGCGATCTCTTGGCGCGTTGAACTGATGTAGACGCCTAGCAATTGGCGCAGGTTCATCAGCGTTTTACGCAGATTCATGCCCGCATGGGTCTCCGGCATATCTTCCCATAATAGGCTGGCAAGATGCGCGCGGGTATGCGGTCGCCCGGTCACAGCCAAGTAGCACAACAAGGCGATCGTTTTCGTGGAACGAAAGCCGCGAACCTCGCCGCCGTCCCGACTAACCTTGGGGCGGCCGAAGAACTGAAGTTGCAATCCCATCCTGGACTGTGTTCTTTAATTGGTCACGATTTGGGAACGACTTCGCCACACCGTCTTATTATGCTGAATTGTATAGCACGTTAGACCTTCCCCGTACATCGACGACGTCAGCTTGATAGCTGAAGATGGTGCGGCGCAATTTGGTCGATGTGGTCCAACGCTGGGCATAAAGCGAACGGGAAATCAAGGAATGACGAACGGAGGAAGTGTTCCACGACTGCGCAACAGCTTAGCGCATAACGCCCTGCTATTCAAGTTCTGCGTTCAACCCAATCAAAGTGATTAATTCAAAAGGAGTAACCAATGACTGCTATACCACAAGCCTTACCTTCGACAATGGTTATCGAGGAGGCACACATCCAGGCGCTTCAGGGCAACCTGCGCGGTCAAATCATTCGTTCAAGCGACGCGGCCTACGAGTCGGCACGTCACATTTACAACGGCATGATCGATAAGCATCCTCAACTTATCGTTCGCTGTGTTGATGCAGCCGATGTTATGGCGTGCGTCAACTTCGGAAGAGAACACAAACTGACACTTGCTGTTCGAGGTGGAGGACACAGCGGCGGTGGTCTCGGAATCTGTGACAATGGGCTGGTGATCGACCTCTCAGCCATGAAGGGTGTTCGCGTTGATCCGGTGGCGCGCATGGTCCAGGTAGAGGGTGGCTGCACGTGGGCCGACGTTGACCAGGCAACCCACGCCTTTGGGTTGGCGACGCCTAGCGGCTTCATTTCAACTACGGGTGTCGGCGGCCTTACCCTGGGCGGCGGCCTGGGTTATCTGACGCGCAAATGTGGTTTGACCATCGATAATTTGCTGGCTGTCGAGATGGTACTGGCCGATGGCCGCTTCGTGACGGCGAGCGCTCAGGAGAATACAGACCTCTTCTGGGCGGTGCGGGGTGGTGGTGGAAACTTCGGGGTTGTCACATCTTTTCTGTTCCGGCTACACCCTATCAGCACGGTCTACGGTGGGCCGATGCTCTGGGAGCTTGATCAAGCGGATGAGGCAATGCGCTTCTACCGCGATTTGATCCTGAAAGCCCCCGATGAGCTTAACGGCTTTTTTGCCTTCCTTACCGTGCCGCCCGCGCCGCCATTCCCGGAGCATCTACACAATAAGAAGATGTGTGGCGTCGTCTGGTGCTATACGGGTACGCAGGAGATGGCTGAAGAAATCTTCAAGCCAATTCGCCGCTTTGGTCCCCCGGCCTTAGATTTCGTCGGACCGCTGCCATACCCAGCGTTACAGAGCATGTTCGACGCCCTATACCCGCCAGGTCTACAGTGGTATTGGCGTGCTGATTTTGTCAACGAATTAGGGGATGCGGCGATCGCACTGCATATAAAGCACGGTTCGCAGTTGCCCACGATGCACTCGACGATGCACCTCTATCCGATCAACGGGGCAGCGCATCGCGTGGGTAAAAACGATACTGCTTTCAGCTACCGCGATGCCAACTGGGCAGAGGTGATCGTCGGTGTTGATCCAGACCCCGCCAACGGCGAGCGGATTTCCGCATGGGCGAAAACCTATTGGGACGCGCTACACCCTTACTCAGCAGGTGGCGCGTATGTCAATATGATGATGGACGAGGGGTCGGATCGGGTCAAAGCCGCATACCGTGATAACTATGAGCGTTTGAGCACCATCAAACGCAAATACGATCCAGATAATCTGTTCCACATCAACCAAAACATCAAGCCGTAAGCGTAGAGAGTTTTCTTCCGTCTATTTCGAAGACTTCATCGCTGGCGTTATCATGCCGCTCTGGATTTTGGCCCACGGCAAATTCATGCTGGTGATGAAGTTTTCGACCCTGGCATTCCGAACGCAAAGATGGAGGTATCGATGCAAAAGCACGCCCGATCAATCGTTGTTCTGATGGCTATCGTGATGTTTGTTGGCTACGTACCGCCCGCGAGCGCTCAATCTTCGACGTTCCAGCTAGAAAGCTCCGTCCTACAAGACGGCGGCACGTTCAAGATGGAACAGGTGGGCAGCGGCTTCGGCTGCATTGGCGGCGGCATTTCACCCGACCTAAGTTGGAAGAGCGCACCTGACGGCACAAAAAGTTTCGGCGTAACTATGTATGATAAAGATGCACCCACAGGCAGCGGCCTATGGCACTGGGTGATCTTCAACATTCCGGCAACTGCGACATCGCTGGCTGCGAACGCCGGTGATCCAACCAAGAATCTTGCGCCTGTCGGAAGTATCCAATCCCTCAACGACACGGGCACGAACGGCTTCGTCGGGGCCTGTCCAACCCAGGGGGATAAACCGCATCACTACCTGATCACGGTTTATGCCTTGAAAACTGACAAGCTCCCGCTCGATCAAACGGCTTCGGGTGCGTTGGTTGGCTTCTACTTCAACGCCAACTTGCTCGCCAAAACGACACTGACGCTTCGCTACGGGCGACCCTCGACGTTTCAACTCTCAAGTCCAGTCGTGGACAATTATGGTACATTCAAGATGGAACAGGTGGGTAGCGGCTTCGGCTGCACGGGCGGCGGTATCTCACCTGAACTAAGCTGGAAGGGCGCGCCCGACGGCACAAAGAGTTTCGGCTTGAATATGTATGATGAAGATGCACCTACAGGCAGCGGCCTCTGGCACTGGGTGATCTTCAATATTCCGGCAACTGTGACGTCGCTGACTGCGAACGCTGGCGACCCAACCAAGAATCTTGCGCCCGCCGGAAGCATCCAGGCCCGTAACGATACCGGCACGAACGGCTTCGTCGGAGCCTGTCCAACTCAGGGCGATAAGCCGCATCATTACCTGATCACGGTTTATGCCTTGAAGACGGATAAACTCCCGCTCGATCAGACGGCTTCGGGTGCGCTGGTCGGCTTCTACTTCAATGCCAATACGCTCGGCTTGGCTACACTCAGCGTCAGCTATGGTCGATAGGCGGTACAGGCTAATACGGAGTCCGGGTAGTTCCTACAGGATTCACCTGACCCCCCAACCCCCTCTCCGTAATCACGGAGAGGGGCAGTCACACGCTCGTCGAAGAGATACGCTTTACCCGGAACCCGTATGAGGATTAAATTCACAGGGCGTCGTAACGCCAACAAATCCTCCACCAAACAGACCAGCATCCGATAGCACCTGACTGCGCTGTGGTTCGATTGGTCAATCGCCCATTCCGTCATTGGTTTACGGACCGAACTTTTCAGAGGCGAGCATTCTGACTCGTAACCTTGTTACCAAGATTATCTGTGGTCTCGTTGAGGAAAACCCAATGCCCGAACTACCGACTGGCATGGTCACGTTTCTATTCACCGATCTGGAAGGCAGCACCCGATTGTGGGAACACTCTCCGGAAGCGATGCGTCAGGCGCTTATTCGACATGACGCGCTTATCGAAAGCCTGACGGGCGCTCATGACGGGACCATTGTTCGACCTCGCGGTGAAGGTGACAGCCGTTTTGCCGTGTTTGCTCAGACCAGCAGCGCGGTGACGGCGGCTGCGGCAATCCAGCAAGCCATGCACGCCGAATGCTGGCTCACACCAGCGCCACTGAGAGTACGCATAGCGTTGCACACAGGCGAAGCCGATTTGCGAATGGGCGATTACTATGGCTCCGGGGTCAATCGCTGTGCGCGTCTGCGTGCCCTGGCCGCTGGCGGACAAACCCTGCTCACCGCGGCGGCGGCACAACTCGCTCGTGATTATCTGCCAACAGGCGTCCGGTTGAACGATTTGGGTGAACATCGTCTGAAAGACCTTGATCGCGCCGAGCATGTCTTCCAACTCATTATTGACGGTCTCCCGAACGCATTTCCGCCGCTCCGGTCACTCGATGCGTTCCCCAACAATCTGCCTCTGCAACTGACGAGCTTTATCGGGCGCGAAAAAGAAACTGCCGAAGTCAAACGTTTGCTGGATAGTACACGTTTCCTGACGCTGACTGGATCGGGCGGATCGGGCAAAACACGGCTGGCATTGCAAGTCGCTGCCGAACTGCTGGACACCTGCAAAGATGGGGCGTGGCTGATCGAACTGGCCCCCGTTTCTGATCCGGCGTTTGTGCCTAACGTGCTGGCGGCAGTGCTGGGTGTGCGTGAGACACAAAATGCCAGACTCATCGATGTGCTCACCGATTATTTGTACGATAAGCAGGCACTGATAGTCCTCGATAACTGCGAACACCTCATTATGGCCTGTGCTGAAATGGCTGATACGCTCTTGCATAGTTGCCCTAACCTGAAAATCCTCGCAACCAGCCGCGAGGCACTGAGCGTGATGGGCGAGACGGCTTGGCGGATTCCGTCGCTGACACTGCCTGATTCTAATGGTGCGGAAACCCTGGAACATCTGGCTGGCTGCGAAGCGATTCAATTTTTCACGGAACGAGCAAAGGCAGCACGACCAGATTTTATATTGACCAACCAAAACGCCCCTGCAGTTGTCCAGGTTTGCCGCCACCTGGATGGGATCCCGCTGGCGATTGAGCTTGCCACCACACGCATTCGGGGCATGTCGGTTGAGCAAATTGCAGCACGCCTGGATGATCGCTTCCGACTGCTGACCGGGGGGAGCCGCACCGCGCTCACTCGTCACCAGACCTTACGGACGCTCATTGACTGGAGTTATGGGCTACTCTCAGAGACAGAACGGACGCTGCTGTGCAGGTTATCTGTGTTCGTGGGTGGCTGGACGATGGAAGCCTGTGAAATGGTTTGCTGTGGAGAAGCGATCGAACCCGGCGAGGTGATGGACTTGCTCTTGCAATTGGTCAACAAATCATTGGTGACGTTAGAGGAACACGGTGATGATACACGTTACCGTCTGCTGGAAACGATCCGTCAGTACAGCCGCGATAAACTCCTGGACTCCGGCGAAGGCGAGGCCATGCGCGATCGGCACATGAACTGGTGCGTCCACATGACTGAGACACTGGTGCTCGGGTTCCGCAAAGCCGGCAAGATAAGTCTGTTGAAGCGGCGACTCGATCTGGAACTCGACAATCTACGTACAGCATTGGAATGGGCTTCGACCCGGAATCTGGATGCGTGTTTCCGATTGGCGGGTGCTGTTTTTCCGATTGTGCGGTCGGCGGAAACGCTGGGCAGTACACTACGCAGCCTGTTACCGGAGGCGTTAGCGCGGGATGCGGCCAATGCGGTACACACCGCGCCGGCTGTGCGCGCAGGTGCCCTCTGGGCACTGGGCGCAATATACCTGGGTCAGGGTGATAACGCGACCGCGCAATTGATTCTTGACCAAAGCATCCAGATATATCGGCGGATTGAAGATAAACAAGGGTTGGCCGAAGCACTCGCTACCCTTGCCGCCGGCTATGAGATGAGCGGTGACGTGGTGGCGGCGCGTAAAACACTTCAAGAGGCGACCACGCTTTTCCAGCAACTTGGCGAAAACTGGGGACTAGCAACCAGTTTCGACTCTGTTGCTCAGGGGTTGTTTTTCACGGGTGATTACGGCATGGCGCGAGCCTGCGCCGAACAGAGTCTGGCGCTATGCCGTGAGATTGGGGACACTTGGGCCATGGTCAATCCACTCCTCGTCCTCGGTCAGATCGCTGCCATAAACGGTGAATCTGAGATGGCGCGTGCGCGTCTTGAGGAGGGGCTTGCCATCGCCCGTGAACTGGGGGACTCCCAACTGGCTGCCAGAATCTTGAGTGCATTGGGCAAGCTGGCACGCGACCAGAAAGACTTTGGCCGCGCAAAGGTGATCTATGCAGAGGTTCTAGATCTATGGCGAAGGGCAGGCAACCGGGGAGCGGTCGCCCTCGTTCAGCAACTCTTCGGGTATATGGTTGTTGCTGAGGGCGATTACCCGGCTGCGCGTTCCCATTTTGAGGAGAGCCTGAGCATTCGACAGCGTTTGGACAATCCACTTGAGCTGGCGGGGCCGCTTGAGGGGTTGGCGTGTCTGGCCGCAGCCGAGGGGAATGACAGGCGTGCTGCTCGGCTGTTCGGGGCGGCAAACGCCATTCGTGGCGTAAGTGGGTTCTTTTTGGAAAGCTATGACATCCCTGAGGTTGAACAGGCGTATGCCTACTTGCATACGCGACTCAACGACTCAGATTTTGACGCATTCTGGTCCGAAGGGCATGACATGACCGTCGAACAGGCGATCACGAATGCGTTCAGCACAGACGAATATCGTATCGACCACACATCACGTCCGTAACGCTGATTATAAACGCGATAATCGCGGGAAAGTTTGTTGCTATGCGCGCCATCGAGCCAACTCAATCAGGTCATTTGACTCTCGAAGGTTTCCAGATTTATTACGAGACCTTTGGCGATCCAGCAGCGCCGCCGGTGCTGTTGCTCCCAACTTGGCACATCGTCCACAGCCGCAGCTGGAAAATGCAGATCGCATATCTGGCGCGGTCATGCTTTGTCATAACCTACGATCCACCCGGCAATGGCGGCGGCGAACGCACTGAGAATCCGGCGGCTTTCGAGTATGATCGCATAGTCGATCAGGGCATTGGCCTGCTAGATTACCTGAGTGTGGCGCAGGCGAGCGTGATCGGTGTCTCACGGGGCAGTATCTATGGCATGTGGATGGCGACTCGTTATCCGGAGCGCGTGAGTCGACTCGTCATCATTGGTAACTCCGTCAGCCCAGACCTCGCGCTTCCCACCGCGCCCGACCCGAGGTTCTGGAAACGGCGCGAATCGTATGAGGGTTGGCAGAAGTTCAATGGCCTCTACTGGCGGGAACACTATCGTGACTTCCTGGAATTTTTTATGAGCGAAGTGTTCAGCGAGCCGCACTCCACCAAAGGCATTGAAGACGGTATCGGCTGGGGAATGGAGACGACGCCTGAGATATTGGCGCGCACCGTGGACTACTCGGCCACGCCTCATACCCTGACGGCCCGCGATGTGATCAAGTCCGTCCGCTGCCCAGTGCTGATTATTCATGGGTCGGACGACCGCCGCTGCGCAATTGAAATCAGTCAGAAGTTGGCGGAAGCGCGGCCCGACTTTGAATTCGTCACGTTGGAGGGCTGCGGGCATCTGCCAGATGCGCGCAATCCAGTCAAAGTCAATCTGGAGATCGCCGAGTTCCTCAACCTTCCGAAACCGAAACACCGTACCTGGCGTCGAGCCATGTCGCGTCACATGCCACGCGCGCTGTATATTTCCAGCCCCATTGGTCTGGGTCACGTTCAACGCGATCTGGCAATCGCCCGTGAACTGCGCCGACTGGTTCCAGATTTGCAGATCGAGTGGCTTGCTCAACCACCGGTCACCCGTGTGTTAGAGCAAGCTGGCGAGAGCATTCACCCTATGAGTAAACTGCTGGCAAGCGAGTCGGCGCATTGGGAGCAATCGTCCGCGCACCACGATCTGCATTGCTTCTACGCTTTCCGGGAGATGGATGAGATTTTGCTCGCAAACTTCATGGTCTTCCTGGAAGCCGCGCGTGCGACACCCTACGACCTGTGGATCGGCGACGAGGCCTGGGAGGTGGATTATTACCTGCACGAAAATCCCGAATTGAAGACCGCGCCATTTGTTTTCCTGACCGATTTTCTCGGTTGGCTGCCGATTGATCGCACGACTGGTTCGCGGGAGGCGTCGCTGACCGCCGACTATAACGCCGAGATGCTCGAACAGGTGGCACGTTACCCGCGCGTGCGTGATCGCGCCCTGTATATCGGCGACTACGACGATCTTATTCCGGAGCAGTTCGGCCCCGGCTTGCCGCTCATCCCTGACTGGGCACGGGAGCATTTCACCGCCGTGGGTTACGTAACGCCCTTCAATCCGGCGGATTTCGTTGATACGCGGGCATTGCGCGGGCGATTGGGGTATGACCCTGAGCAGCCACTGATTATTTACGCAGTGGGTGGTACGGCGGTTGGAGAACCATTGCTGCGCAAGGCAATCGATGCGTGGCCGCTGATCCACCGCGAACGCCCCGAAGCGCGATGTATTGTCGTCGCGGGTCCACGGATAGACCCACGAAGCCTGCCCCTTCATGAGGGTATGGAAGTGCGCGCGTATGTCCACAACCTGTTCGAGCATCTTGCGGCTGCCGACCTGGGGGTTGTGCAAGGAGGGTTGAGCACTACGATGGAACTGACAATCAATCACCGACCATTTATCTACTTCCCAATCAAGAGCCATTGCGAGCAAGTTTACAACGTCGCCTATCGGCTGGATCGGTATCATGCTGGTACGCGCCTGGACTACGCGACGACCTCTATTGAGACGCTCGCCAATGCAGCACTGGCGACGCTCGGTGCAGATACCAGCGGCTATCGTCCTCAGAATCCGGGAGCAGCTTGGCGCGCGGCCTCGCTTATCGCGGAGTTACTCTAGCGCTTGGTGTTAGCTTTTGGTGTCAGGTAACCCTGACGGTTGAGGGAGCGGGATTGGGCGATAATTGCAACTGGACAAATGGGCTGGGAGCCAGTAGGATTTTTCGCGGTTGAGGCCATTGTAACCGACGAAAACCCAAATGCAAATACCCTTTTGGCAGTGGCTGATACGAATTTATTGTGATGCGATGCTCATATATGCCTTGTGGCTATGGATAATCTACGGGCCGCATATGAGATTAGGGTTAAGTCTAACGAGGGCGGCGGCGAAAAACAGGCGCACACTGCACCCCCAAACACCGTGCGATTGTCCAGCATGTAGCGCCCAGCACAAGCCGTGTGAAATGACGAGACAACGGGTGATCCCGTCCTGGTCAGTGCAGGACAGCGGGCGCGGTCGGCCCAAGCAGGTTGCGACAGAGGAGCATCGTTGCAACCATCCGAAGTGCGTGTATTTCCAGGTGACCGAGAGCCACGTACATGCTTTGGTCGGTTGTGGGATCCATCGGGGTGTGGATGCCATCCCATATTTCAAGTGCCAGGCATGTGAGACTAAGGTGACCGCGCGCTGGAATACGCCGATGTATGACTTGAAAACAGCCGCGCACGAAGTGGCGCGGGTGATGACAGCCAGCAGTGAAGGGGTGGATGTGGCAGCAGCCAGTCGCATCTTTGCGCAGGACGAACGCACGGTTCGGCGGTGGCTGGCGAGAGCGGCGCACTATGCCGAGCGCTTACACGCGCGGTTGCTGCGCAATCTAGTGTGCCGCCATTTGCAATTGGACGAACTGGTCACCAAGCTGCGCGGGGTCAAAGAAAGGGTCTGGGTGTGGGTAGCGCTCGACGCGCACACCAAACTCATCCTGGCCATCCGCTGTGGCGGTCGCACGCGGGTGGATGCCCATCTCTTTGTGCATGAGGTCTGGTCACGGCTCGCGCCGGGTACGCCGCCCGTGTTCACGACCGATGGCCTGCAACAGCACTATTACGCGCACACCGCCCACTTCGGCCACTGGGTGGCAGAAGTCGGCAAACGCTGGCCGGTGTGGCAGGTTGACCCCCGCTTGTTATACGGCAAGCTCCACAAGATTAAATCGTGAGGTTCCCCCCGAATGGTGGACACTACGAAAAGAAGTGCCTACACTGACGGAGAGAACAAGATGACCAAAACCACAAGAAGAGCCAGAAAAATCTACGATCGTGAGTTCAAACTGCGTGCAGTCGAACTAGCGGCGAGCAAAACCAAGCCCATCGCGCAAATAGAACGCGAATTGGGATTAAGCTCAGGCATGCTGAACAAGTGGCGGCAGCAATATGGCGAAGCGCCCATAAACGCTTTTCCAGGCAAAGGCCATCAGAGCATCGACGATGAGGAACTGAAACGGCTGCGACGGGAAAATAAGCAGCTGCGCGCAGAAAACGAGGTGCTAAAACAATGTGTGACCCTCTTCTCGAAGGATATATCGTGAAGCGCTATCAGCACATTGCCGAGCATCGGGAACAAGTGCCCGTGGCACGGCTGTGTTAACGGTTGAATGTTTCACAAAGTGGTTATTATGCGTGGCTGAGAAGACGGCAAAGCAAGCGTTCGCAGCGCAAAAGTATGCTGCGACAGCAGGGCATATCCGTATTTGAGCAAAGTCGACGCACCTATGGCAGTCCGCGTGTGACGGCGGCGCTGCAGACAAGCGGTGTAGACTGTAACCACAAACCGGTTGAAGCGATTATGCGCGAAGCGCAGTTGGTGGCGCGGCCTGGACGCCGTAAACGACGGGTGGCTGTTGTACCCGCCGAAACCGCCGCCAGTGTCAACCTTCTGGCCCGTGGCTTTACGGCTTCAGCGCCCAATACGCGCTGGTTAGTGGATATGACCATGCTGCCCACCCACGAGGGCTGGCTTTATCTGGCTGCCGTGCTCGATTTATACACACGCAAAATCGTGGGCTATGCCACTAGCGATACGGCCATCGAAGCACTAGCCACGAACGCTCTGACCTTGGCCCTCGCAACACGTCAACCGCCGCCCGGGCTGCTTCATCACGCTGACCGAGGCAGTGCTTATCGCGCTACCCACTATGTGCGGTTGCTTACCCTTCACCACGCCACTATCAGTATGAGCCGCCCTCATACTTGTTGGGACAATGCCCCCATGGAGAGCTATTCAGCACGCTCAAAGCTGAAATTGAGACGGGGATCTTCAATTCTCGTTTACAAGGCCGTGTCGCCATTTTCGATTTCATCGAAACGTTTTACAATCGGGTGCGGCTGCACTCATCGCTGGGCTACGTCAGCCCCGATGCTTTCGAGCGTGCTACTCAGTCTTAACTCAGTGTCCACTATCCGGGGGGAACCTCACAGAGCGTAACCAAGAAATCTATCGACGCTACCAGGATGGCGAAAGCCCAGCCGCACTTGCGCGTGAATAGGGTGTGAGCGAGCAGCGTATTTATGTTATCGTCCGAAAATTCAAACGGCAGGAGCAGTGCTAGGGTTTTCACTTTCAGGCGATCAAACTGAGGAGTCTGGATGCGATCGTGACAGATTGCGCTGATAATCATCCCACAGTTTGATGAATGCGCCTTGCACGATGTCCTCGACCAACTCAGGCTTGAAATGCTGGCGCGCCCAGTGGTGCAGCCGCCGCTCGATAATAATGAACTGAGTCTCAAATAAAGATGGCTGCTCTTGAACGCCGAGGATAACGTTGCGTGCCATCGTCGCCCATTCCCCATCGCTGCTGGCTTCCATAAGCAGTGTGTCGCGTTTGTACCGAAGCCAAAGATGCGCGTGCGCTTCTTTTAGTAGACCGTTCAGAAGCTGGTCGTCGCGGGCGGCAAACTCCAAACGGAGCAATGGCTCAACTCGCTCCCAACGCTCCTCGAAAGGCAGTGGAAGTGCAGCGGCAGCACACGGGGTGACAGAAGCCTGATAAAATTTGGACATGGTGGTTCTCCTTGAGATATTCAAAGCCGCCTGAGCATTAGAAATAATCAGGTGGCTCTGACGCGGATATTCACCATGGGCGGAGCGGGCGAGACAAAGCCCACCATACACATTTCGGATCACACTGTCATCAGTCTAACCTGCTCAGTTTGTCGTCACTGCAACCAGATTGGCTGAGATGCCGTGCAATCTTCCTGGGAAGCAGGAGGCCGCCCGGACCTGGGGTGGATGGGATATGAGCAGTTGGAACGTCATCATGCCCTGCGGATTTCGGAGCGCTCGGCACAACATCAGGCTTTGACACCACTGATCTGCACAAACTGTGTTGGCTTGGATTGGATATTACAAAAACAGTTTTTTTTGGCCTGCAATATGTTCAAGTATTCTAGATCGACGATTAGACATCGCTACCTGGACTTGAAAACTCGAACGAATAATCGCTGGATACCGGACATCATGTCTAATCTGGTCTAAAGCGAGAAAAGCGCATAGGGACGCCATGTCTAACATGTCTAAACATGTCCAACGCAGTTGGATTAGACATCGTCAAGTCCATGTCTAATGTCTAGTCTAAATCCACACACCTGTAGGTGTGGATTAGACTGGACATTGGACTAGACCTGAGTGGATGAGTCTGCCAAACATGATTCCATCCACTCAAGCCTCGGCAATGGCACGGGAGTGTCGCGTACAGATGGCGCCTGGCATTTCCAAGATGGTTTGTTGAACAACGTTGTACAAGAACATGGCTGGATGATGCTCCGCCTTGTAATGTACTAACCGGGTTGAACCCGGTTGTAGCCCGGGTAAGGGTACGCTAACCGGGTTGAACCTGGGCTGAACCCGGATACGGTGTTTTGTTGTGTTTGGTACGTTTGGCTTTGCGATACTGCACGGTTAGCTTTGACAAGGGAAGATGAAAAGTTTAACCCACAAGCACTGGCGCTAGCGCCTCACCCGTTAGCAATAAAGTCGATAGCCTGAGTCAGGTCACGAGCGACGTAGTTGGGTTTCGTTGCACTCTGATATTCGCCAACTGCTATAGACGCGCTGCCAATGGCGTGAGCCAGTTGAATATCACTTTCAGAATCGCCAATGACCCACGAGCAGTCTAAATCAACATCGTAATTGAGCAGGCATTGCTCAATCAAGCCTTTTTCAGGTTTCCGGCATTTACACGGAAGATGTCTGGCGTGCGGGCAAAAGTAGGCCTGCAGAATCCGAATATTTGAGGGTGGGGCATAATTCGCTATTGCCGTTGTGGCGCCGTTTCTACCGTCGGGCATTTGACCGACTTGATCCTACGAAAGATTTTTATAGCGGCCTATTGG